>NZ_JBFTPZ010000047.1:0-92050 GCF_056398745.1 Paenibacillus sp. 01T424
CAGCCAGCAACCCCCTCGGTTATTTAATTTTTAGTATATTTTACTATGAAATTCCTTTAAACTCTACTATCTTCCTGTTCTTTCGTTCGATCAGCCTGATTCTTATTGCTCCCAATTCTCCAACCATTGCTGGACATAATTCACGAATCGCCTTGCGGAAGGTGATGCATTTTTCATGGATTGGACGGCAATTCCGAGTGAACGGTAGCTGCGCTCCTCGAGTTCCATCACGCACACCTTATGGTCGCGCCCTTGAAGAACAAGCTCAGGGAGGATACTGACGCCAAGCCCATTCTCCACCATGGCAATAATCGCAAAATCATCCCCTAGCGAAAACTTAATATTGGGTTTAATCGATGCGTGATCCAGAACCCGTCTGACATCATAATCAGAACCTTCACTCGAAATGATGAACGGCTCATTTTCGAGTTTGGCTAAAGGCAAATAGGACAGCTCACTTAGAGGATGATCCAGCGGTAAAATAGCCAGCATTCGGTCCTTCTTTAGAGGAATAACCTCAAATGTGCCGCGAGTTGGAATAGATATGAAGCCACAGTCAATTTGACCTTCTTCAATCCAGCTTTCTATTTCCTGATAATCGCCCTCCATCAGCTTAATTTCAATGGTCGGATACTCTTTCTGAAACTGCTTAATCATGCCAGGAAGCCAATGAACCGATACGCTCGTAAAGGTGCCTATACGAATTGTTCCTGCCTCCAAACCATGAATCGATGACACGACCTGCTTCAATTGTTCGTTCCAGTTTAATATTTCACGAATTGGCTTTAGCATCTGCTCTCCATTTGCCGTTAATTTTATCCCCGACCGTCCTCGGAGCAGCAGGGCAAAACCCAATTCTATTTCCAAGCTTTTGATCATATGACTTACGCCCGATTGCGTGAATCCTAGCAAATCAGCAGCTTTAGTCAGACTCCCTTGTTCAACTACTTTCATGAAAACTTCGTATTTATTTATACTCATCGATAGCCCGCCTTTAACATGAGATTTACTAATGTATATCATAACAAACATTCAATATACTTGTTAATCCTTCCTTAGTATACTGTGTTAGTACTTGGTATCCACCCGGTTCGATTACTAACACTTGCTAAACAAAGGATGGTACAGATTGAAGCCGCTGAAAGCCGATTTTCTTATTTTAATGATTACGTTATGTTGGGGTTCATCCTATATTTTTATGAAGCTGGGACTGAATTCGATTGAAGAATTTAATTTGATTGCTCTTCGCTGCGGGTTTGCGTTCCTTTTATCGGCCGCCCTCTTCCACAAAAGCTTGCGTCATACCGACCTGAAGACGTTAAAATATGCAGCATTGCTTGGATTATTATTATTTGGTGTATTTACAGGCATTATGTTTGGTCTAAAAACGACCACAACTTCTAACGCCGGATTTTTAATTAGCTTAACCGTTATATTTGTCCCTTTAATTTATGTCACCGTGTTCAAGAAAAAACTTAAGCTTAGCCTCGTCATTGGGGTTTGCCTTGCTATTATAGGTATTGGATTTCTTACATTAAACAGCGAGCTGAGAATATATCCGGGAGATTTCTTATGTATTATGGGGGCCCTATTGTATGCCATACATATTCTAATTACCGATTCTGCGGCGAAAACAACGAATACGTTGAACTTAGGCATTTTACAATTGGGATTCGCAGGTGCTTATGGTTTGTTCTTCTCTTTTCTATTCGAAACGCCCAAACTTCCTCATACATCAGAAGGATGGGTAGCCGTACTCGTATTAAGTATCGTGTGCAGTGCATTTGGCTATGTGGTTCAGCCTTTGGCTCAGAAATATACGACTCCTATCCGAACCGGGCTTATTTTTTCGCTCGAACCGCTGTTTGCAGCTTTGTTCGGGTTTGTGTTCATCAATGAAATATTGCCATTCAAAGGTTATATCGGCGCAGCGCTTGTATTACTCGGTGTTCTCGTATCCGGATGGCACGGTAGCAATAAGAAACAGAAGCAGCTAGCTGTTTCATGAGAAAAAGGCAGCCAATTACCTTTGGCTGCCTTTTTCTTTATAGCATTAATTGACATTGTGCAGTGCGTCGAGTGCAGCTTGTTTATCTTTTAGAAAGAAAACCTGCTTGCCTTTATTGCATTCATAAATAAAATCCTTCAAGCTTTTGCTTTCATAACCATCAAAATCTCCAACGATTGCGATTTTAACGTGATAATTCGTGTACTTTTGCAAAATCTCCCCGGCAAGCTTTGTTTTTAAATCAAAAAATTCCTCTGTTATATTCGCTTTATGGATCAATAGTTTATGGCAGCCATCTGTATAATTCACTGTTGCCATCAAGTCCAGTGCCCCTTGCACGTCGCTTACTACAATTTCTGTGCTCTCTATAATCGCAACTTTGGAATTCCCCTTCTGATCAATTTCTATTTCCATCATTACTCCACCTTTCGCTAATATTCCATACTTTAACACAAACCTTCCATCTGATAAATAAAAGGACAGAAAAACGCAAAAAAAGCCCGTATTTCACAAATCTATAATCGATAAAAAATGGTAAATTTGAAGCAAACAATAGGACGAGAAAAGGAGGTAATTTGAGAAGCAGCTGTGGAGCAATACTTCCCTACTTTGCATGATAAGAATGAGAAATCAGGAGGCTTAACGATGAAAAGAGTACTAGGAATACTTTTGGCTATGTTTGTTTTTGCAGGCACGATTGTTATACCCGCAAATGCTCGTGCTGCTAATGCAGCTGTGGACGGTCACGGATTGCTGGGCGAGTTTTTTAAATGTGAAAAGAACCCTAACAATCGTGAAGATATTACTATTTTTAATTTTAATGATTTTCGAGGAGAAAGAGCGGTCTCCAATCTAAACGGCGACTCTTTTGCAAGCATCTTCAATCAGCTCTCAGGAACACCCGATTTCAATACAGCACGTTTTACAGGTACAATTGTTCCAAAATATTCAGAAGACTACACCTTCCATATGGTTGGTGATGATGGTTTCAGACTATGGGTTAATGGAGCATTGATCATTGACTTCTGGCAGCAGGCATGGGAAAAACCACAAGTTAGCACCTCCATTTCATTGGAAGCAGGCAAGCATTACGATATTAAAGTTGAATACTTGCAAGGCTGGGGAGGCACTTGGCTTAAGATGGAATGGGAAAGCGCTAGCCAAAGCAGAGAGGTCGTGCCTGAATCAGCACTTTATTTGCCTACAGATCGTGTACTCACGACTAAAAAAGCTGATTTGACCGCAGAAATTCAAAAGGTAGATTACTTAACAGAAAACTTTGCGGACAAAGTAGCAGAAAGCGTAGTAAACAACTTAAGCTCTGCAAAAATAACTGCGGTAGAGCTGCTTGCCACTATTGATGACAAAGAAATTAGTGATTTAGATAAGGTTGGTTTGCTCGATGATGCCATTAAGAGCGTATCGATTGCCCGTTCTGACTTTATGAAAGAGATGGGAGTTACAAGCTCCTCCGTATCTGATAAATTTAACAATCCGCTGTATCAAGGACAGGACCCCTTTGTCACGTACAAAGATGGTTTTTATTACTTTGTTTCTTCAAGCAATTTAGACTCCAACAATAAAGTTTATGTATCCAAGTCTCGTACCCTGTTAGACCAAGGCGAAAAAATTATGGTATTCGATTCCCAAGGAACACAAACTCGGATTTTTGCACCTGAACTCTTCTTCTTTGATGGCAAATGGTATATCTATTATTGTGCTGACTTAAAAGAGTTTGATTACAAGCATATGGCGACGGTTCTGGAATCTGTGACAGACGACCCGCAAGGAGCGTACGTAGATAAAGGCGCCATTTATGCAGGTGAAAACGGCGTTTATAAACAAGCCAATGATTTCACGGTCTTCGACTACAAAGGACAACTGTATGCAGTTTGGGGCACGTTAGGCTCCGGCGAACCTATTGGCCCGGCAATTGCGCCAATGGATAACCCCTATACCATTACAGCAGACCGCTCCTTCCTGCCAGGCGGCGGCGGTGAAGGCCCTCGTGTATTGCAAAAGGATGGGAAAGTATTTATTACCATGTCCGAAGGTGATTATGCATCAAATGGCTATCGTTTATCTTATTTTATGAATACCGATGGCGATTTTTTGAACCCGGATTCTTGGACGCGCACAAATGATATTTTCGTTGCTACAGATGATGTTTCCGGCCCTGCCAGAGCAGGTTTTGTCAAATCGGCAGATGGCAAGGAAGATTGGATGATTTATCATTCGCGCGTATATCAAGATACTGGGCGCAACTGGTGGCGGCAGGTCAATATTCAAAAATTTGGTTGGAATGCAGATGGAACACCTCATTTCGGTATCCCTGTATCGCCATATGAATGGCAGGACTTGCCTTCTGGTGATTTAGGACTCGGAGATATGTATCAAGCTGAAGATGCTATTCTTTATGGTGAGATTACGAAAGACAACAGTCATGCAAATTATCAAGGAACAGGTTATATTAACCTGCCCAAAAAAGCTGGTGCAGAAGCCAGTTTTGTAGTGAATGCAGCTGAAGATGGTGATTACATCGTGGGTGTTAGATACGCTTATGGTGTGCAGGTCGATGGTGAATCTACAAATAATCCTACGACACAGTTGCCCGCAAGAGCAAACATCAATGTATATGTAAATGGCATACAAGTAAAAACGATTGGCCCAGATAAAACGGCGATCAGCTGGGATGAATGGTTTACCGCTTCTGAGCGTTTACGCTTAAAGGCTGGCAAAAATGTGATCAGTTATCGTATTGATAATGGTTCGATTGGCAATGTGAATTTGGACTTTTTGACGATGTATAAAGCCGATGTTCCTAACCTCAATCCCCCTGCTGAAGACGAATTAACGGGGACACTTACAGGTGCTTCACACCTTTCATTAGGCGAAAGCCTCGAAGTAAATTACGGGTTAACGCATGTGTCGACTAAATCAGAGGATGCCATTTATGCTCAGGATCTCACATTTGATTATGATGCCGACAAGCTCGCATTTGTTTCGGCGGAGTCCATAAAGAATGGTCTTATCGTTATTGATTCTAAAACGGACGTTCCCGGACAAATTCGGATTTTGCTTGCAAGTCAAGGTGCAGACCATGCTGTCACCGCCGATGGAGAATTGCTTAAATTAAACTGGAAAGCAATTAAAGAGTCATCAAGTACAAATATCACTCTCTCACAAGCGAAGCTTGCCAATTCAGCAGGCGTGGAGACCACACTTGCTCTTGTCACGCATAATGTTAAAGTCACGAGCACGATTGAGCTGAACAAAGAAGCTTTGAATGCCTTAATTACACAATCAGAGGCAGCCGTTCAAGCAGCTGTAGAAGGCAGTTCGCCAGGACAATACCCTGTTGGTTCCAAAGCCGCTTTGCAAGCAGCGATTCATGCATCCAAAGCAGCAGCCGATAAAGCTGTAAACCAAGCGGAAATTAATCAAGCGGTTACCGCCTTGAATCAAGCACTGCAAGCATTTAAAAACGCAGTCCATGTCCCAACATCAGGAGACACGAATTCAGATGGAAAAGTGACCGTTGGTGATCTTGGTATTGCAGCAGCCAG
Source organism: Paenibacillus sp. 01T424 (assembly GCF_056398745.1). NCBI lineage: Bacteria > Bacillati > Bacillota > Bacilli > Caryophanales > Paenibacillaceae > Paenibacillus > Paenibacillus sp. 01T424. Next base: position 5,575 of record NZ_JBFTPZ010000047.1, read on the forward strand.
CTATGGCAAAAATTCAACTAGCCCTGATTGGAATGCGATCAAAAAAGCAGATATCAACCATGATGGCGTCATCGATATTGTTGATCTAGCCTTTATTGCAAAAACGATTGTACAATAAAGTTATCCATTCAATCATCAATTAAAAAAAGCCTCCTGCCAGTAAAATTACTTTACGGATAGGAGGCTTTATTTTTCACGATATTACATAAAATATTGCTTCTTACCCTTCCACCACGTCCGCACCCAATTCGCTCGCAACCTCAATCATCTTAGGGATCACGGCTTCATTCGTTCCGGACACATATATATCTCCCTGATAATGCCTGAACGGGATTGTGATATCGCCATAGCTCCACATAAAAAAATCACCATCAATAGACATCGTAGTTTCCCCTTTTACAGTGAAAACGGATGTATACGAAAAATCAGGTTTGTCAGCAAAATAACTTTTGCACTCTTCCAAAGATATGTTTTGCTCCAAATGGTTCTGCTCTTGCATTGTCCTTGTAATTCTATAGCGTTGACTCATAAAGTTACCTCCACTATTGTTCTTATGCTGATCAGCCAGTTAGTCCAGCATCATTAACCTTACACTCTTGCTTCCAGATATTCAACCAATTCCGCCATAATAACGCTACAATCCATTGCGGAACTGTCTTGGCGTCATACTCATGTGTTTGCGAAAAATCCGATTGAAGAAGCTGACATCTTGAAATCCGGAACTATATGCGACATGTACAACCTTGTTGCGATGATCCTTCAACAATTCGCAAGCATGCCTGACTTGAAGGGAATGCTTGTAGTCCATGAGGCTCATGCCTGTCGCTTTCTTAAATTTTGCCGTGAAGGATGATACGCTCATGCCGCAGGTTTGGGATAGCTGATTCAACGATAACGGCTGTCGATAATTTTGTTCTACGAAATGCAAAATAGAACTCATCCATTCCTCTTTCGGCAGCGGACTATTAGTATTGTTCTCGTTGTTATCCTGATAACGACTTAACAATACCAAACACTCGATCCAATTTGTTTTTATGACGAGCTGATAACCTACCGGCTTTTCATAAAACTCCTTGTGAATTTTTTGGAGAAGAAATTCCAATTGCCCCCGCTGATGCTCGTTCAATGAAATATACGGTACAAAAGAGGCATTTTTCCTTAGAAAAGGAGCGAGATAAAAGAAATTGATGAAGGCGGGTATTTGCAGCAGGACGCCCAATTCCTTCTGAAGCAGTTGCTTCTCAAATAGCAGATTGTATACGATCGTTTCTTCCCCATCGGTATTAAAGTAGCCATGATAGGTTTGCGGCTCTATGACGAATACATCACCGGTTGCTAGCGGATATCGTTGATCGGCCATTTCATGCAGCGCTCCGCCCTTAACCACATACACAAGCTCAACAAAATCATGTGTATGCGCAGGAATGACCTCACCTTTTTTAATTTGATAGCGCTGTATAAAAAAAGGAAACTCTCTGTCCTCGAAAAAAGCATTTCCATTTAGAATAGACAATTCAAGTCCATCCTCCTTAGCAGATCGTCCTACTTTTTTTGTAGATCATCCAAGAATTCGAACGGCTCCCTGTCGTAAAGTAAACCTAAGTACTTTCTATAAAAGGGAGAATGGTTATGTTGAATGATAAGAGGGTTTTGACGGAAAAGCAAATCATTTTTTATCGGGAAAACGGTTTTGTTCAAGTGGATAATGTGCTTTCCGAGGACGAGCTGCAAGAACTGAGGACGTATTTGGAAGAAACAATGAGTGATACTACAGGGCGTTCCATTCAGACGGACCAAGCTGGCGGCTCTTACTTCAAAGTGCTGAATCAGCGTGTAAACACATGGAGAGATCATGGCGGGATGGCCCGGTTCGTGTTAGGCAATCGTTTTGCAGATATGGGCAAGCAGCTTACTGGATTTGAAGGAATCCGTTTATTTCATGATCATGCCCTCTTGAAGATGCCGAATGATTCCAAACCAACGCCTTGGCATCAAGATTGGCCATATTGGCCGATGCAGGAAAGCGGAGCATTCTCTATTTGGATCGCGCTGGATGATGTGGATGAGAACAACGGCTGTATGATGTTTGTTCCAAAATCGCAAAAAATAAAAAATTTAAAAAGCATCGACTTAGTTGCTCCAAATGATATATTTGCCGATGCAGGAGCTCAAGACGTGGATAGAAACACTGCGGTGGTCGTGCGTATGAAAGCCGGAAGCTGTACCTTTCATGACGGGTTGACGTTCCATTATGCGAATGCCAATCATACTGATAAACCGCGGCGCGCGCTTGCTATTATTTTCATGCCGGATGGCACAATATTTAGCGGAAAGCCGCACAGCTGTACGGAAGGATTGGGTCTAGCAGCTGGGGACCGCATACAAGGCGGATTGTTCCCGAAGCTAGCATAAAAGATAAATATCAAACAACTTATCAATAATGTCACGTTAATCACAGTTATCTCAAAAAAAAAAGCCGCATTCAATGCGGCTTTTAACTATTTCACTTCCGTTTTCCGTCCACGAATTTCAGACTTTTCAGCTAATACATTTGAGTTTTGACTTAATACAATGTTGTCCCCATCAAATAGAATGTGGACATGAATAGAGAAAGGCGTTTCGATTAACCTCAAGGTCAACTGAAGCGTGTTTTCCTGCTCCCAGGCAAAGCTGCCAACGAAGCGTTGATATTCTCCCTGAAACAGAGGCGTCGTTCCCTCTACCCAGGCACCTCGACCAAGCTTAATCGTATATTCAATATCCTCCTTGCTCAGAAGGAAGACGGCTTTATTAGCCTCGAAGGATATAGAAATGCTTTTCCAAAGCGGTTCGTTTTGTTCTAGCGTATATTCAATGCCGTCAATGATGGCTTCCAATGGTGAATCCGGCGGCAGCTGCGGCAGCGGTAGCGCTAGCTGCTGCAATTCATCCGCAAGCTTCGAATATGCATCCTGATTTGCAGGAAGTGATGATGATTCCATTGCTGGGAGCAAGTGATCCCAGACCACATCCAGAATACCTTGCAAATCATTTGTACCGCTTGTCATTGCCAGCACCGCATTCTGCTCGGGCATCACGACACAAAATTGACCGAATGCACCGTCACCGCGGTACACTCCGTGCCGACATCGCCAGAACTGGTAGCCATAACCTTGCGCCCAGTCACTCACTCCACCGTCTCCATTGGATATTTGTGCTGACGTCGCTTCATCAACCCAATCTTCCTGTAGCAGACGCTGTTCATTCCACAAGCCTTTCTGCAAATATAGCTGGCCAAACTTAGCAATATCCTCCGTGGTAATGTTTAGCCCCCACCCTCCAACATGGATTCCCCGAGGACAAGATTCCCATGTCGCACCTTCAATGCCAAGCGGTTCAAACAACCGCGGCTGCAAATATTCAAGCAGCGTTTGACCAGTCACCTTCTGCAGTATGGCTGCCAGTATATATGTAGCCCCGCTGTTATAGACAAAATGTGAACCAGGTGCATGCTCTACAGGAGCATCCAGAAACGCCTTGACCCAATTTCCATCTTCACACTGCTGAAGCTTACTTGTTGTGTCCTGATCATGGCCTGTTCCCATCATCAGCAAATGACGGATTTCCATCGCAGCTAAATTAGAATTTATCTCGGCTGGAACATCCTCCGGAAAGAACGATACAACCGCATCGTTTAACGACAATTTCCCTTCTGCAGCAGCGAGACCCATGGCAGTTGAGGTAAAGCTCTTGCTAAGCGAGAACAGCATATGAGGAATATCCGATGCATAAGGCTTCCACCATCCCTCTGCTACTACCTGTCCATGTCTAAGCAGCATAAGGCTATGCAGTTCCAGCTTTTTCTCTTTTACAGTATTTAAAAAGGCAATTACAGCAGCGGAGGGTATTCCTTGTGTTTCCGGCTGACTTCTGGGTAAATGAAGAGTAGTCCGTTCCATCATTTCATTCCTCCTTTATACTACTAACTTACTGCAACTTCAGAGGACTGGCAAGCACTTTTGTTAGCGCTATCATAGATGTCTCGTTGAACCATGTTTTCATAAATAACATACTTACTAGCTGAGTTTATTTACTCACATGCAGCAAAGCGCCGATGGCACCTGAATACTCCCCATTTTCGAGAAATATAGGATTTGCCCCTCTAAGCCTCGTATAGCTTTGTACCACATCTTTAAGAAATTCATTTCGAATAAACGACGAACCGATGAATACGACAGAGGATACGCCGTATTGTCCAGCCGCAAGAACACTAACGGTCGCCACCGTTTCCCCTACCATTCCAATGACAGAAGCTAGCAGTTCTTCTTTTTCCAAATCTGCTTTCGATACCATGGGGTCAACATTCCCGAAGTTGCTGGCTGTTAAATCTCCTGGTATAGGGGGCACTGTCCCCTTATAAATTTGACTTACCTTCAAATCTATACGATCTCGTATACCTTTAGCAGCTAAAGGTACAATGCTGTCATAGTCAGTTATTCCTGTAAGCAGCTGTGATAGCCCCATCATGGTGCCGCCGCCGACCCCGGTACCGCCGACGCGCTGCTGCTCGCTTTTGTCTATACGGTGAATTGAAGTTCCGGTGCCAACATTGGTTAATATGTATGACTCCTCCGTTATTCCACTTGTTGCAAGAAGATGTCGCACACCACTCGATGTTGCTTCAAATTCAACGATTTGTTCAGCTTTTTGACTTAATAACGATCTCAAAAAAGTGGCTTTACCGCCTGTCGTACAGATCTTAATGTTATCTAATCCGTTTATCCAAGATGCCACATGCTCCAAATCAGCAATAGGAAACTTTTCAAATTCGAGCAGATCATTTTTCATATATGCGACTTTGATAAGTGTCCCGCCAGCATCAATTCCAATATTCATCTTGATTTGTCATCTCTTTTCTCCCATTAACATGCTTTGTCCGTACAATCATACACTCGAGCTGAGCATGGCTGGAATATTTATTTCTTTCACACAGGAAGCCCTTGAGAGATTCATCACACATTTAACCAAGGATACAATATCCTGAAGGGGGATCTGTGTCCCATTATAAGCCGATAAAACCTTCTCTATTCCATCTTCATATGGGATCTGAGTTGCAATTTCGCCTGGATTTATACAGGTTACACCTATTCCGTACTTCTTCACATGCTCACGCAAAGAATTGCTTATTCCACGCAATCCGAATTTCGAGGCAACAAATGAAATTTGTGTACTGTCATTATTTTCAAGACCTGATGTAGATCCGATGAAGAAAATTTTTGCGTTGTTTGATTTTTTTAAATTCGGCAGCAGCTTCTGGACACAAGTTATTGCAGAGGTCACGTTTACATTTATAATTTTAACAATTTCGTTAGGATCATCCTTCTCAAAATCATAGTCATCCATAAATCCTTTGCTTTCCCATATCCCAACATTATATATGAATACGTCTATGACGACATCATGTAATCTACTCGCAATTCTATCGCTTGCTTCATTCAACGCTAGATCAGCTTCAATCCAATAGCGATGAACACCATCGTTAAGTCCCAAACCATTCGGACAGCTTCTGGAAACTATCCATACGTTATCTCCCGCTTCCGGTAATCCTTTAACGAATGCCTCACCGAGTCCTTTACTCGCTCCAAAAATAATAAAATTTTTCATATAATCCTCCCATGGTTTTATTTCATTATCACTATTATATTCATATACTTAATATATAATAATGTTTAATTAATGAGAAAATCAAGTCTATAAGAGTAGGCGGGGCGTACTACAATACCATGATCCTTTTCCAGCTCGGCCACCATCTATTAGAAATCAACTAAAAACAAGCAACAGCTCCTTATCATCATTCGATAGGAGCTGTTGCTTGTTTTCAACGTTGTAAACTATATTTATGGAGCTTTTCCCGCTACTCTCCAGCCTCGTTTTTTCAACCATTCCCTGCACAGCAATGTCCACGTTCCGACACTTGCATCGTTCTCGGCTAATCCCATACCATGCGGACCACTCTCGAACATATGCAGTTCGCAAGGAACATGATGCCTATTTAATGCCTGTGCGAAGAGAAGGCTGTTCTCCACCGAAACGGCCTCATCGTCTGCCGTATGCCACAGAAAAACAGGTGGTGTATCCGCCGTTACTTGCAGCTCATTGGATAAGTCACGTCTTTGCTCCTCAGAAGAAAATTCCCCAAGCAAATTGACCATGGAATGATGATGACGGAACTCTCCAAAACTGATAACGGGATAACATAAGATAAGCAAGTCAGGACGACTGCTTTCCCTCTCAATTGGATCAAGATCCCCCATTCGCCCTCTGTCGTAATGTGTTCCAACTGTGGACACAAGATGACCGCCTGCGGAAAAACCTATCACACCTACTCGTTCCGCATCAATATTCCAGTCTTTTGCATGATGACGTACATAACGGATGGCACGCTGAGCGTCAAGCATTGGAACAGGATGCTTGTAAGGCGCGAACCGATACTTCAGCACGAAAGCAGAAATGCCGAGATTGTTTAACCATCGAGCGATAGGCTCGCCTTCATGATCTGCGAGCATGCCATAGGCACCACCCGGGCATACAATGACAGCTGCTGCAGGAACATCACTATCAACCAAATAAGGAGTTAATGTTGGATCTCCCTGCGGTTCTTCGCTAATCAGATGCGGTGCACCTTTTGGCCAAATTACAATCGGAGTTGTCAATGTATACCCTCCAAGCTGTTATGGTTATGTTTTAGCAGCTAGTTTAAATAATTGATCGAATCATATGGGCTGCTGGAGCCTTTGAATCCGCAATAGATCCCGTTTCTTCTCCGGCAGCTTGAGGCACATTCAATAAAACGATAGGAATTAGACCCTTCGTAGGCCGTCCAGCTGAAGTAATCTCGACGATCAGATCATACCGCGGCTCCTTTAATGCATTGGGCGTCAACTCGAAGAAAAGCTCGTTATAGCCGACATTGCAATGATACTGCTCCAGCGGTACGCTAATATTCGGTCCTGGAGACACGGTCCAACCCTCCGGCAAATRCCATTTGACGCTTAACCACTGCTGTATAAACAGCTGGTTGTCCAAGACAAGGCGGAACCGTTTCGGCTGAGCCTCCGATACAAAGGGTTCATTCTGATAATCCAAATAGACCGAAAAGATTTGAAAGTCGTATTGGACCATAAATGGGCTTTGCTTGAACAAATCGGAGGTTTCACGATAAACCCAGCAGTTTACTCTTTTCGGATAATTATATAAATCCTTATCCTCTTTAGTCTCGATTGTATATCCGCGTTCCGCATTTACATAGTCACAATACTCGCTTCCAAGAAAAATCGGTGTCAGCTTTAATATGCGATCCGTAAGTTCCGTCACCGTCTTCGGGATCTTTAAGCCTTGATCTCCCAGATTGATGCATAAGGTTTTGATCTCGTCCCCAATAGGCTCCAGCCATTCCGACGGCACACGCTCAGGCTCGCCAATAATCCCCATAATGGCGCCAAGTGTTGCCGCTGTACAATCGGTATCTTCACCGCAATTATTCGCGATACAAATACTTTTGCCAAAGTCGCCTTCTCCATAAAGCCAGCCGATGATTGTAATTCCAACGTTGCTTGGCGCATCCCAGCCCATATCCCCGACAGGGACTTCATCCGTCAACAGTTCCGGAGTCATCCCGATAATACCGAAGCTGCCAGGAAGTTCTGTCAGCACACGAATTCGAGCTTCCTGCCAGCTCATACCCGAACGATAACATTCTATAACCGTCCGAACCGCTTTTGCAGATCCGCAATCATCTGGAAGGTATGAAAGTCCGATGTCGATTAGCTTATACGTATCGCTCTCTACGAAAGCGGCGCTTTGGATGGCTGCGAAGAACACTTCCGCATACACACCCTCGTGACTGTGATCGACAACTGCATCCTCAAAAGCATATTTCACAGCGATATCCGGATGGCCGGGTGCGAGACATGCCCATATCTCCGAGCGAATAAACGCCCCATTGCTGTCACGGAATTTATTGTTTACATAACCGGATAACGGCGGCACGATCCCCATCCGCATATTGTTTTTCCCTGCACCGTATTCGGCCCAGTTAGGAACGATGTAAGACAGCCAATATTCGCCCAATATTCGTGAATTAATCATTTTCCCGTGTTTCTCTGCTGCATTCAACCACACCAATTGCAAATCCAAATCATCGTTAGGAAGAACTCCTTGCGTCAGATCATGGGTGTAATAAGTGACATCCAGCACCCCGCGTTTGCATTCAAAAGGCGCTCCGAGCGTCCCCCCGACATTTTTCCCGATCCAACATCCGCGCACTTTGTTCTTATACTGGTCTAATGAAATTTTCATCTTTGCACCTCTTATTCTCATAGTGGTTACATCAATGAGTTTATCAACGAAACAGTACGAGAAACATCGACATTGTTAAGGTTTAAAAATAAATAATGTTAAAAAAAACCGTTCCATTTCATCGATTCTATCGGTTCATATCCGTATGCTCATAGTGTTGTCAGAGATACCATAATCTCCTATAATTAATTGATCCTATTTAATAGGTATGGGAGGGATTTCATGTCTTTTTTTACAATGTCAAGGCTCGCGAGCCTTGATGTGAGATGGGCTGGCATACAACAGGGCAATGATAACCTCTATATGATGGAGCATTCCAATCCTTTTTTTGAACTGATGGTCGTTGCCGAAGGGCCCATTTACCTGCAAGTGGAATCCGAACAGCTCGAGCTGAACTCCGGAGACATCTTCATTTTAAAACCATGGGAGCGGCATTACAGCTGGAAAAAAACGAACCCCAAAGCGAATTTCTTCTGGGTTCAATTTTCCTGCACGCCTTCTCTGAAGGAAGTCGGAGACTTGGCATCTGGCATCGATTATTCGCTGCTGGAGCATCAGGATTTACGTACCTTTGAATATGAGCATGTCGATGAATTAATTCTTCCGCGGCATTTTCAATTCCCTCGTCCCTACGAGCTTCTTTCCCAATTCGAAAAGCTGCTGGAGACCTTCTCTAAGCCAGAAGTATATTTTCGCTTTCGCTCCACGCTGCAATTTGCGCAAATTTTGGAATCCATTGCTTTATCCATTTTAGTCGAATCCAAAAATCAGCGTTACATTCCCGAATCATTTGTTGTTTATCGCAAATTGGTTCGTCTATTAGATGAAGCATACACCGACAACCTGTCAAAAGAAGAAATAGAACGCAGCATGGATCGTACGTATGAATATTTGTGTCAAATCTTTAAGAAATATTCAGGTACAAACATCATCAAATATACGAACATGTTAAAAATTCAAAAAGCCAAATTTCTATTGAAAAGCACGAATCGAACCGTACAAGAAATTTCTCAAGATGTCGGAATCTCGGACACCTTTTATTTCAGTAAACTATTTAAACAATATGAGAAAATTAGCCCTACCGCTTTCCGTGAACGCATGCATCCTTCCTGATAGCAAACACAAAAAAACCTGCCCATAACAGGCAGGTCAGCAGCTTATTTTCCGTTTTTTTGATGCTATTTAAATTTTATATCCGAATACTTCCCCTTAAATTCGATAAACTGTTTCATGTTAGTAGAAGACAATAATGTATTGTTTATTTTAAAACGGTTAAATACGATCCCGCTCACATTATGGCTGTCGTCAACGCCACTAATAAGAGATTTTCGTGGAAGCTTGCCGCGGTAGATAATGTTGTTAAAGGAGACGTTGCTCACAGAACCAGGCGCAATTCCAGCAGCCATCTCATCTGTCTTGATTTGAAAAAGCATAGAGTCCCCCGGAGCTTCGAACTCATCGATATGAATATTTTTAAAGGCAATATTGCTTATCTTGTTCCCTCCTGTTGCCCAAATTTGAATCGCACCATTATATTTATTCAGATCCCATACGCCTCGTTGATTCAAAATATAGATATTCTCAAAGTTAACCTTATCGATCGTCGCATTTGGCGTATCGCCAAGCCCAAGCAATATCGGACGGGCATTATCTGCCCAAAAAATCGAATCCTTCACCGATATATTCGAACTCTCTCCATAATGATAAATGACAAAATTATCGTCCGTCGTTCTTATGAATACGCCTGAAACCTGCGCATTTTTGCTGCCTGAGAGGTGAATGCCATCAGCATTAACCATCGAACCGAAAAAATTTATGTTTTTGATCGACGTTTGATCCGTAAAGTTCATAACGACTGACCACATCGGATAATCGATCAGTGTAATGCCTTCTACCTTTGAATTAGTGCTTCTCGTAATCCATATCGCCCCGCTTCGTCCCTCAGCGTAATTTCTAGGCCGCAAAAGATCACCACCGTACATGATACCTCGGCCTTTAATTGTAATGTTGCTCAAATCATCTGCAGAAATTGACCCTTTGACAAGCGAGCCTGGTGCCAAATAAACAGTCGTATCGCTCTGACTGATATAAAACGCTTCTCCTGCATGCCAATTGCCATAACCGGTAGACGACATATAATGAGTAGAATCATTGCCGTCAGTCATTTTGGAGTAACTGGGGAATGCCCCATTTACCGCTTTGCCCTTTGCAATATTTGTAGAATCGTCTCCCTTTTTATAAAGCTTAAATTCGCTTGCCAATGATGTCATTACATAATGACTTGATCCGGTATTACCTAGTAGGACAAGCTTTACATATCTCGCGTTCACATTACTCAATAAATCGGTGACTGTTCCTTCCTTATTATTCTCATACCCATCGTAGACTTTTACATACGGGTCGTCTTTTCTCTCCTTGGCCTCAATCACGAATCGTTGGGGCCCTTTTGCAAACCACTGGGAGTCGGTTAGCTGCTGTACCAAATCAAATTTTTCCAGTTGAACAGTTTCCTCGAGATCAAGCTCAACCCACATCCCTTTTGGCAGCTCGTGCTCGCCCGGCTTAAAATAATACGTATCTTTTCCCGTTGGCAAATAAAGCGGGATCGGGTCGCCAGGATTTATAACATAAACGTTTGCGGCATTCTGTGAAGGTGCATCGTTCTCAGGCATGTTTGAAAGGATATGCAAATTGCCCTCACTCCAGCTGCCATTCACCATAATGGTGGGCTTTAATGGAGCTATGCTATTTTGCGTGAGCGAAAAGGTTAATGTTTTCCCTTCTGTTTTTTTAGCATTAATTCCATAAGCCGAAGGGCGTATTTCATAATTTTTGATTTTTTCCTTGTTATACGTTACCTTAAACTCTGCTGTACCTGAAAAGTCTACGTTAACCATGGCTGCATCCGTTGGCACATCTTGCTCCTTCTGCTCGCCGTTTTTTACGTTATAAACATAAAGCTCTTTCCACGTCTTCTGGCCGCTCTCTCTTATCCAAACCGAAAAACTATTGTTTTTTTGCTGCCAAGCAGGCGTATCCCAAGTAACGATTTTTGAAGTGCTCTGCTTATTTTCCTGATTCACAGCATGCGCCTCCCCAACATTCAAAAAAGTTGCTATCAAAAAGAGCACAAGCAACAGCTTCATCTTCATCACAAACCATTCCTCCCGATATGAAGTCATGATAATTCTTAAATCTAACCTTTCACGCTGCCAAGTACGATGCCTTTCATGAAATACTTTTGCAAAAAAGGATAGAGAACAAGCACAGGCAGTGCTGCAAGAAAAATTTGCGAGGCTTTGGTCGTACGGTCTGATACCTCAGCAAGCGCCTTCATATCTTCCGCTGTCAGGTTTCCCCCTGCCGTAAATAATTCCGTACTTACAACAAGTGTCTGCAGATACGTCTGCAACGGATAATTCATAGGCGAGTTCATATAGATCAGTCCATCGAACCAAGAATTCCACTGTCCTACGCATGTAAACAACAGAATTGTCGCAAGTGCAGGAATCGATATCGGAACCATCATTTTCCAAAGCAGCTGCCAATGGGTACATCCGTCAACAAGTGCAGCCTCTTGAATTTCTTTCGGTGTACCGCGAAAGAAATTCAGCAGCAGCACGATGTTGAACACCGCCACAGCGCCTGGAAGTACAAGTGCCCAGATCGTATCAAGCATATGGTAATTTCGAATGACCATGTAGGTTGGGATTAATCCCCCGCTAAACAAAATGGTTACAAAGAAGAACCACACATAGAAGGTTCGCATTGGAAACTCCGTCCGTTCCTTCGACAACGGATACGCGGAAATAACAACCACCAACAAACTGATGATCGTACCCAGAACAACCCGTACAATAGAAACAAAAAGCGACTGTAAAAATTCCGGTTTGGACAGAGCGTACTTGTAGGAGCTCAGCGTAAAATCAACTGGCCACAGCTTGACCGCCCCAGCCGTCGCCGCCGAGCTTGAGCTAAACGACAGAGCCAATATATTAATGAGAGGAAGCAAACAAACAACAGCTAACGTAATAAGGAAAACATTATTGCAGATAAGAAAAACTTTTCTTCCCAGTGAATCATTGAAGTCCATAACGGTCTCTCCTTTCCTTAAAAAATACGGTAACCAGCAATACGATAAGCAAGCCAGTACGATGCTCCTACAAAAATCAAAGATACCACCGATTTGAACAAGCCGACAGCTGTCGCAACCGCATATTGAGCATCTATAAGACCTAGTCGATACACAAAAGTGTCCAGAATATCTCCCGTACGATAGACAAGCGGGTTATACAAATTGAATACTTGATCGAAGCCAGCATTCAGCACGCCCCCAAGCCCGAGTGTCGCCAGCAGCACTATGATGGGAAGCATGCCTGGCAATGTCACATGAATCGTTTGTTTCCATCTGCCTGCCCCATCCATAATGGCGGCTTCGTATAATGTAGGATTAATGCTTGTAAGCGCAGCGAGATAAACAATCGTGCCAAACCCGAATTCCTTCCACACATCCGTGACAACGAGCACATAAGGAAACAGCTTATCATTGCCAAGAAAAAATAGCGGTTCCATTCCAAACCAGCTAATCACTTCATTCAGTAGTCCCTGTGATGGTGAGAGAATATCAATCAGAATGCCGCCAAGAATGACCCACGATAGGAAATGCGGCAAATAAATAAGAGTCTGCACCGATCTCTTGATCGATGATTTCCGCACTTCATTAAGCAGCAATGCCGTCACAATAGGGGCAATTTGACCGAAGATGATTTTCAGAAAAGCAATAAAAATGGTGTTCCATAATACTTGGCCAATCCCAGGCATTTGGAGCATAAACTCGAAATTGTTCCAACCCACCCATTTGGAATCGAAGAAGCCTTTAGCAGGAATGAAATTCTGGAAGGCAATGACGATTCCTGCCATAGGGATATAATGAAACATGATTAACAATAGAATTCCGGGCACCAGCATAAGATGCAGAGGTAGATGCTTCTTCCAAGATCGTCTTCTTTTGACGGTCGCCGCTTGCAACATGATCATTCCTTTCTAAGCTGATAGAGTAAGAAAGGAAGCAAGCCATTCGAGCTGCTTCCTCTCCCTTCTCAGGTTATTGTTTAGCCTTATACCATTCGTTTACTTCAGCCGTAATTGCATCTCCGCCAAATTTCTTCCAATCCGCTACAAACTTATCGAACTCGCTTACATCCGATTGCCCCATAATAATTTTCGTGAACACTTCCAGCTTCATCTTATCCAGTGTGCTTTTCTTGGCTGTCATCGTTGGCGTGCTTGGTCCCGAATATTCATCAACCAGATACTTCTTATCCTTCACGTAGTCGCTGACTACATTCATACCGCCTCCTGGTCCAGCCCATTTATAGGAAGACCAGGCCTGCCCTTCCTCGTTGCTGTCTATAAATTTCCCCGATAACCACAACTGGTAGAGGTCATAATGATGCTTTACATCGGCAATCGGATTATCTACATACTTCCCTGCATCAACCGATTCCTGAACACCTCGGTGAATATTTATCAGCTCCAGTGGATCACTTATGATAACAGCTGCAAATGCCGCAACATTAATTTCCTTGTTTTCTCCCCCGTACCAATAGGCGTCCAGACGTCCTTCCGGACCATATTGCTTCTCTACTGCAAAATTAAGCAGCTTCACGAGCGCTTCCGGATGCTCGAACCCTTTGCGAACGACATAATAATTCCCAACCGGAATGCCGCCTGAGGTACTTGCTGGCTGGTCGTCAAAGGAAATGAGTGGATACGGCTTCCAATCCGACTTTTCCTTCTTATAATGATCCGTCAAAGGCCACCACACGGCACCCTCGCCTGAGTAGAACATGCCCGTTTTGTTACCAGCAATTAATTCGTATGCTTTAGACTGATCCTTGACCGCAAATTCTGGATCGATCAGACCTGCTTTGAACAGATCCTGCAGCTTCTGCAGCGCTGGCTTAAGGCCAGGTTGAATGTCACCGTAGATAAGCTGCCCTGAGTCATCTTTGACCCACCGTCCCGGATAAGCATGGAAGCTTTCGAAGAAGCCCATTAAGGAGTTCAGATCCTTATGGATTCCGCCCAGCCCTAGCGTGTCCTTCTGGTTGTTGCCATCAGGATCTTGATTCGCAAACGCCTCGGCAATGCGATATACGTCCTCCATCGATTTGGGCTCAGGCAAATTAAGCTTCTTCAGCCAATCTTGTCTAATCCATAACATCTGCGCACCGGTACCTGTGAAGGTAACACCAGGCAGCGCAAGCAATTTGCCTTCGAAGGTGGAGGCCTTCATTCCGTTGCCTCCATCATTACTTATGACTTGCTTCGTTTTCTCCGAAGCGTATTTCTCAAATACTTCCGTCATGTCCTCGACCATATCGGCATCGACAAGGCGCTTCAGCTCATTAGCTGACACCGTCAAAATATCAGGAATATCGCCAGAYGCGATGGTCACATTCATTTTTTGCTGCCACTGTGTCTGTGGAACGCTCCACTTATTGATCAGCTTAATACCCAGCTCCTCTTCATAAGAGCGATACCAAATATTGTTGTCTATGCTGTCGCCCTTCTCGAACTTGATCGACGGCGGCAGCGATCTTACGGTTGTCACCTCAATTGCAGGCTCATATTTGCCCAGCGGAACACCATCGGCTGGTTTGTCTGTCGAATTCGCTGCGCCCTTGCTGTCGCCTGTGTTTGCAGTGTTTTCTTGCTTGCCCTTGTTTCCACTCGCACCGTTATTCGTAGTGCTGCATGCTGATGTTAAGAGAAGCATGACTGCTGTAGCGAGAATTAAATATCGCTTCAAGCTTTTGTGTTGCATGTTTAATCCCCCTTTTGTTGTAAACGCTATCACTTGCATAAATAAAGTATAAGCCCGTTACATCGACTTCCGTAACAGGCCATTTCTTTACTTCTGCTTATCTATTTTTTACCTTTGTGCAAAAATTTGCCGAGCAAGCCCATCCATCATCGTTCTTCCAGCGATCGGTAATCCTGTGGGGTATAACCACTTGCTTTCTTGAAGAATCGTGTAAAATGGGGCGGTGAAATAAAGCCAAGCGCGGCACTTATTTCATGAATTTTCAGATCTGGTTGAAGCAGCATCCGCATCGCTTCTTTCAGCTTAGCCTCATGGATATAAGTGAGCACGTTCGTACCTGTCACCTTTTTGAAAGCTCTGGATAAATAAGACGGATTCCATTGTACAATCTCAGATAAACGCACCAAAGAGAGATCCTCTCCTAGGTGATCGTGAATATAGCTCTTCACAAGATCAATGGTTCGGTCGCGGCGTTCAGCCTGGTCCTGCTGCTGCATCTCAAAAATCGTCATTGCAAGTCGATAATAATAATCCATATATGATGCCAGATTCACTTGATCAGCTGCCGGCTGCATTAATACCGACAAATCAATGCGTACCGATAGGCGCTCCTGCAAATTAAAACGATGAATATGGCGCAGGAAAACAAGCGATAGCGCAGAGTAAACCGATTCCATTCGCATAGGCTCAGCTTTGAAGCGAGCCCAGGCCGAATCGAATGCTTCGGCTTGGCCGTTTGCTAAATATTCGCCAAACAAATCCGTTTTGCGCAGCATCTTCGCAAGGTAAAGCTCGGACTCGTCGAATTCAACTTGAACAACACCGTTTCGATCACCGGATTGACGATGATACTCATGCTCCAGCATCGCCCATCGGTCGGCAATGTCATCCCACTCGCAAGGAGACCTGTCCAGCAGAAAAAATAGTGAAATATGGAAAGAGAGCTGAAAGACAGCCTCTGCATTCTCCGCATATTCCCTAACCGCTAGTCGAGTGTCGCTCCACAAAGCAGATTGTTCAAGTTCAATCGGTTCGCTTAGATGACTGGCTGCCGGTTGTATGAACCAGACCATTGTTTCCTTGTCCACAAATATATACTTCATATGCAGGTGGGAATAACCATACTGCTCCTCGATTACCTTCATCCCTGCGTGCAGCCGCGCTTTTCCAGACTGCCGCGATCCAGAATCCAATCCGATCAGTTTAGCCATCATAAGGAGAACTGGACGCTTCGGATCGAGCGGAATACCGAGCTCCTCGAATTGATTGGATCTGCTGCGCCTATCAAATGATTCATCATAGAGCAGTTCGCTTAACAGCTCGTTTTGAAGCAGCGGCAGCGTTTGCTCCATCTGCTGCATCGCTTTGCCCATAAGACCTTCAATCTGCTGTTCTCCAGCGATATCCTCTGCCAGCTTGCCAATCGTATCCAAAATTTTCTCATGGCCCTCCGTCT
Organism: Paenibacillus sp. 01T424; assembly: GCF_056398745.1. Classification (NCBI taxonomy): domain Bacteria; kingdom Bacillati; phylum Bacillota; class Bacilli; order Caryophanales; family Paenibacillaceae; genus Paenibacillus; species Paenibacillus sp. 01T424. Next base: position 22,197 of record NZ_JBFTPZ010000047.1, read on the forward strand.
TAAGAAGATAGCTGGTATTGTCATAATGGATAGCCTCGTATACATAATCAAATTCGCTATGCCCTGTCAAAAAAACAAATTTGCATCTAGGCCATAACCTGCGAATATGCTTGTGAAGCTCCAGACCGCTTAGAACAGGCATCCGAATATCGGTCATTACGATGTCAAATCTTCCCCTCCTTAACCATTCGAGAGCGCTCTTTCCAGAATAAGCCTTATATAATTCGAACTCGATCGGAAAACGTTCCTGCAGCAGCGTATAGAGGCCGTCTGCAATATCGGGCTCGTCATCAACAATTAACAATCTAAGCATACTCCTTGTCCTCCTTCCATATGGTCAAACGAACTTCCAATCCTCCAAGGCGGCTGCGCTCCACAACAAGTCCGCCTCGCTCCCCGTATTTCATCCGCAATCTTCGGTGTATGTTTAGAAGGCCGGTCGTTTCAATCGTACTTTCATCCGTTCTCAGCAGCTTCTCTAGCGTCTCCAGCCGTTCCTGATCCAATAATAGGCCATTGTCTTCCACACGAATGAACAAACAATCCTCTGCTTCTTCGAAAGTGATAGACAGAAGTCCGCCTTCCTCTATATGATCAAATACATGCTCGAAAGCGTTTTCGATTAAGGGCTGAAGAATAAGGCGCGGTACCTTAACCTCAAGGTAAGCAGTTGGAACTTCGCCGCACTTGGCCTTCATCCGCAGACGAAAGCGCCTACCCTGAATTTCAGCATAAATTGTGGCATGCTTGGCCTCCTCGAAAAGCGGTACTTCATCTGAGGAATTGCGGGTAATGTACTGTAAATAGCTGCCCATCTGTGAAGCGAACTGCTTAGCACTGTCATGATCTTCTACCGCAATCATGTTATACAGCGTGAAATAGCTGTTATATAGAAAATGCGGGTTAATTTGTGATTGTAGATGCTTCAGCTCAGCTCGTTGAACTAATATTTTGTGCGTATATACTTGTTCAATCAAATCCCTCATATAACGGGACATTTTATTAAAGCCCTGGAGCAAATATCCGAACTCGCTGCGGCTGTTCTCGGTAATCGTTACGTCCAATTCGCCTTTCTCCATCTTCCTAAATGCGCGCAGAAGCGCAAGCAACGGCCGATGGATCATACGGTACAAGGAAAGACACAAAACAATAATAAAGAAGAGGAATTCGGCAATTAACACCCAGAACAGCTGCTGGTAACGATGTAAATTATTGAACAAATGTTTCTCAGGAACAAAATGAATGAGTGAGAACCCGAGAAGCTCAGAGAACCGAGAGGATACGAGCACTCTATCATCTCCCTCGCCGACACTCCTAATATTCTCGTATTCATTAGGTGCACCCGATTTATATTGATCGATGTACTGATCCAAGTAGGGATTCTCATAATGATGAGTGCGAATAATAAAATCTCCGTTCGGATCGCTTAGAACGGAGCCGCTATTCTCGCTGCTCTCTAAAGAGGAAAGTGATTTGCTTAGCTCATTCGGTGAGAGCTCCACAATAATGGAATACATCGCATTTTCCGCTTCGTACAAACCACGCACCTCGTGAACAAGTACAATATACGGAATATGATTGAGGAAATAGATCGCTTTTCCCGGACTTTTTCTAGCCAGCTCACTAGTAGCATTAAATTGCTCATGCATCATCGCGCCCGTTCCCTGCATAGCGGAAATCGTACGGTTAAGGGAGGGAATATGTACGGACACATCCGATATATATACGCTGCTGTTTTTTAGTGCAAACAGCCTGTCCTGTACCATTAATATAGCTTGGCTTTTGTCATATTGATTCATGTAGTCTGGAATAACCGCCAGCTTGTTCAGCGATTCGTCGTTAATTAATTCAAACTGYAGCAGTTGAATCCGTTCGACTTCCTTCTCCATCGCACGTATATTCGCATCAACCCTCGACTCCATCGAGTTGGATATTTCCCTTCGCAGCAGCTCCCTGCCTCCAGAATAAAAGTTGTTCCCAATCAAGATAATCGGAATCAGCAACAATGCCAGCAATAACGCGAAGCGAAGCAACAGTGAGCTCTTTATTCTGCTAAACCCTGTACGGATAAGTACCGCCTCCATTTTTGCTAAGATTGCCATGAAGCAGCAGCTTAGACTCGTTTTTTGTTTCCACTTGCAGATGATGCAGCTTCACCGTATACACTTTTTCATTATTTAGAAGATTGTGCTCAAATGCAATACAAACACTAGTTTAATGTTAAGCGATTTCATGTGCTTTCAACATTGACGTTTTTAACATTTGGACAGAAAAAAGACTAGATAAATCAATAGCTTGATTCATCTAGTCTTCGACTCCATTACATCGATGTCTTATACTATAGGTATACATAAAATAGAAAGAGGTGCCCGATATGTGGAAACACTTTGTAGCTATGGGTGATAGCTTTACGGAAGGTATTGGTGATGAAGTTGAGGAGACCCCATTAAAGAGCTGGGTCCATCACTTCGCCGAGCTGCATGAGCCCGCATTAAAATACACCAATTTGGCTAAACGTGGATTGATAACCAAAGAGATTCGCTTAAAGCAGCTGGAAGAGGCTCTAGCACTAGAGCCTGATTTAGTCAGCCTAATCGCAGGCGCAAATGATATTTTAAAAGGCCGCTGGAACTTCAATGAGTATAAGTCGGAAATGGAGCTCATGATAGATGGGTTAAGCAAGTCAGGTGTTGCTGTTATAATCGGAAATCTTCCCGACTTTACAGCTAGATTGCCTTTGCCTGATGAAAAAAAACGAGTAATAAAAGAACAGCTGCTGCAAGCAAATGAAGTCGTTCGTTCACTTAGCAGCGTGTTCAAATTAATGCCTATCGATTTCTGGAATCATCCAATAGCTGAAGACAATACCTTTTGGTCTAAGGATTTGATTCACCCCAACTCCATAGGATACCGAAAAATTGGCGAAATCATCTTTAATCGTTGCAAATAGCAAAAAAGAGGCTGTCCCAACAGCGTTTAGCTCGCTGAAGGGATAGCTCACGTTGAACGGAAATATTAGGAAATATGAAAAATAGCCGTCAGGAGAGCTATTCGCTATTCCTGTACGTCTATTTTTCTGTTCTGCTCTATTTTGCTTGCTTCATCAGATTGTGGGCAAGCGAAAGCCACCCGACCTCTAGACTTACCTTTGGCAAGCCGCGAAGCAGAAAATGCCTAAATTCCCTGTTATTCTTGATTTGCCCGAATATACTTTCGGGTTCAATCATTCGTCTTACCGACAACGCATATCCTTACACTTTTTCTTTGTTTTGATGCTATTTTGAGAAGTCTCCAACACTATTCTCAGCGATCAACGTCCAGCTATCCTGCACAATAGCAGGAACTTCGGCCATGTTTAGCTGTGTTGGAGATTTATGTTGTATTTATGCAATAACTTGCTATATGATCTGCCATTTTAGCACTTTAAAAGCGCTTATATTGTAGGGAATACAGTATAGCTACACGTAAGTGTGAGAAAGATGCCGCTATCCTGCGAATATGCAGGATAGAAAATAATTAAGAACAATGTAGAAGTGCATATTTGCCGAATTAGAAAAGGGGATATCCCAACAGGGTAAACCTGAGTGAGTGAATCCCATAGTATGTGCAAAAGAACCTTCAAAACCACTATGAAAGTGAATCTGAAGGTTCTTTTTTTCCAAAATATTACATGATAAGTGGGGCTGAATGATTCGAAAATTGCTTTAGGGACAGCCTCTTTTATGATTTAAATATACGTGCCATTAAATCATTTTTCCGAAAGTTCAATTTCTTGCTTTGTTGCTTCGTCAGCTGGTTGGTCGTTTTTCACATATTCATCTTGGTCACTGCCCCAAACATAATCGTAATTCGTAATGTCTGGCTTGTAGTCTTTTTTCGGATTGTCTTTATTATTTTCCATAAAAATCACTCCTTTTTGTTAGTATGCGTTCTCCCATTGAAAATTAATCCATTTGATTTCCACTGCTTCATTTGCCTGTTATTTCGAAATGTTTAAATCTTATTAGGGAGTATGCTAAAATGTGATGTACAACAAAAAATGATAAACTAATCCCATTTACAATAAAGGAGTCGAACGATGTTTCATCCAGAACAATACGAAGGATCAAAGGAGCAAAAATACGATTTGGCCATCCGGCAGCTTCAAGCTTTGCTGGAGGGTGAATCTGATGTAATTGCCAACCTTTCCAATGCATCGGCATTGCTTAATCAATTTTTAGATCGTATTAATTGGGTTGGATTTTACGTGTATCGGGGCGAAGAACTAGTCCTAGGACCTTTTCAAGGATTACCCGCTTGCGTCCGCATTCCTCTACATCGGGGCGTTTGCGGGAAAGCTGCCAGCCAAAGAGTGACTGTCAGAGTTGGAAATGTGCATGAGTTTCCGGGACATATCGCATGTGATGCCGCATCCCAATCCGAAATCGTTATTCCAATTATTATAAACGACGAGTTGTTCGGCGTTCTCGACATAGATAGCCCTGAGCTTAATCGTTTTGACGAGGTTGACCAGCTTTACTTGGAGAAGCTCGTTAAGCAACTGATTCAGCACTTGTAATACCAAATAGCCTGTCTTAACGATAACCCGCAACTTGAAGGTCATATCCAAAAAAATAACGAGCCCTAGAATCGCTTCTAGTGGCTCGTTTTAGGTTGAAATAACTTTGAATTTTAACAATCCTCTATTACAAATTCGTATAGGATAACTTGCATGCCTCGATAAGATCTGCCCGTTCATTCGTCCCCTCTACAAAAAAAGAATTCTCTTGGATAAGATCTATATAAAGCGCACCATTTAAGTGGTCCACCTCATGTTGTATGCATCTCGCCAGAAAACCCTCTGCTTCAATAACGAGCTCTTCACCTGATCTAGTTAACGTTTTCACTTTCACATGTTGTGACCTTTTAACTATGCCATAATATCCAGGAAGAGATAAACACCCTTCAGAGCCAACTTGTTCACCGCTTTGATAGACGATCTCCGGGTTAATCAGTTCAATTAGCCCATCGCCACAATCCATAACAATCACTCTTCTTAGAATGCCTATTTGAGGAGCAGCTAGACCAGCCCCATCATTCGAATCGTAGAGTGTTTCAGCCAAATCATCCAAAAGCTTTAAAATTTTCGGAGTAATACTTTCAATTGGCTTAGCTTTCTTTCGAAGAACAGGATCACCAAAAGGCAGAATTGCTTTTATAGTCACAAACTAAGCCTCCTTTACTTGCAAAGTTGGGGTATGTACCCATAGATCATTAGGTTTACATTCTAATGCAGTACAAAGTGCATCTAACGTTTCAGCCTTCATTTGTTTCGGTTTCCCTGAAATTAGAGCACTGATTGAAGGAGCAGAAAGGTTATAGTTAGCCTTATCCTCCAGCAGGCGAGCCAGTGCTGCACCCGTCCATATTCCTCGATCAGCCATCATTTTTCTGAGCATCCATTCAAGCAAGTTAAACACCCCTCGACACCACATTAGGCAGCAACTAAAATAATTAGGCACTGCCTAAATTTAGAGTATCATTAAATCCAAATTTTCTCAACAAATGAGCTCACTCTTTTTGTTCAACGCTATTGACTACAAAAACACAAAAAACCTCTACACCGTGTATCTTCACGCTAGAGAGGTTATATTATAAAAAATCACTTTTCAATTGAATATAATTGGTACAAGTCCCTAACGATTTGGGCCTCTTTGAAGACGTTCGTGAAGATTGCCTCGCACCCCTGGCCATTCCTCGGCAAGTATCGAATAATAAGCTGTATCTCTAATACCCCCATCACTTGCAGGGACATGTGCCCTTCGAATACCTTCAAAAGCAGCACCAAGCCGTAATATCGCTGAACGAGAACGTAAATTGCGAGCATCTGTTTTGAGCGAAATTCTAGTCGCCTTCCACGTTTCAAACGCATGGGTAAGCAGAAGAAGCTTAGATTGTGTATTAACTCCTGAACGAATTACTGATGCTGCATACCAAGTGCTGCCGATTTCGGCCACGGTTGGCGGTTTCTCATCCGAAGGCGATGGTCCACTCGCAACCCCTGGAGGCCATGGAGGCGGCCATGAGAAAACTTCTAAATCCAGAAATCTTGTAGTTCCTACAATACGCCCTGTTTCAATATGACGGACCACAAATGGCACTGCACGGCCTTTCTCGTAGGACATTAATGCACTCTCTATGTATCGTTCGGTATCCACCCGCCCATTTGGCACATTCGTATACGTATAAAGTGACCGATCTTCCGAGGCTGCGGAGCAGAGATCATCGACGTGGTCCATTGTCATTGGTTCGAGATGGACTAGATTCCCTCGAAGGGTGACTGGTGTTAGCATGGAATCACAACCTTTATATATTAATTATTTGTTGTTTGAAATTCAATTTGTGGAATTGCTTTAAATATAACGTTACGAATTGGTTAGTCAAAGTGAATATTTCTTGCTTTAGATCATTCACTAATGACAAAAAAACTCCCCACAGACAAGCAATACTGTAGAGAGGTATATTTTTAAGAGAGATACGTAATCTTGGAAGCAATTGATGTTCTTGGCTTAGCATTTGGAACTTCTGCTGGATAACCAATTCCCAATACACCAATAACATCGTAATCTTCCGGCACATCTAAAATGGTGCGGTTATGAGCCAAAGCCCCCAGAGAAGCCCAATACACACCAACACCAGCTTCATGAGCGGCTAATAAGAAGTTCTGTACAAAACRAGAGACAGCCATAACATTCTCGTCGCGTTCAAATGAAGTCGAACCTGGTTTAGACAATACTCCAATAACGACAGGCGCTTTGCCAAAGTCCGTTTTATGATTTAATTTAGTTCTTGTTTCTGGTCCAATAAACAGGAGCTCCCAAGGCTCGTTAAAGCGATGGTTTGGCGCATAGCTGGCAGTCTCTAGCCAAGAAATCAAATCACTTTCGGAAATAGGCTGAGGGCTGAATGATTTAATACTTCTGCGGGTTCTTATTGCTTCAGTTACTGTCATTTTTCTCATCTTCTCCAATATTGTTATTGTCGCTTTCAGGAGCTGCTTCGCGAAGCTCAAACGACTGGATAAACTCCTGAATAATTGCATCTGTAGCTTTTAATTCACCACTTATAACTAGTTTGATGGCGTCGTATTCTGGCTGATTCAGTTGATGCAGTAAAGTTGAGCGCTTCGTTTGAAGTCTCTCCAGGAATGCAATCGCTCTGCCTCGGCGAAAGGTTTGAGCGCTTGAAGTACGCTCATGTCTTCTACCGTCGTGTTCATGTCCCCGATCTCTGTGTCCTCTGTGTTCGTGATGCCCTATGTGTCCGTGTCTTCCCTCGCGCATTGTTACTCCCCCTCAAGTTGTATACATTTGTATACAAACGGTTTATGTATACAAATGTATACCGACTCGAGGTGAGCTGTCAAGAAATTATTCATTATCTACAAATGAAAAGGTCTAACTCCATTCTTATTTAGAGAGATAAGACTCCAGCCTTGCCTTAACCGACCGCCATTCCTGATTCGTAATGCTGTACATTACTGTATCGCGAATATAGCCGTCACTTAACACGCGATGGTTGCGCAGCACCCCTTCTCGAATGCCACCGATGCGCTCAATAGCTGCCTGTGACCTCGTATTACGAAGATCCGCTTTAAGCTGTACTCTGATCATGTTGTGATTGTCGAATGCTTCGCGCAGCAGCAAATATTTGCATTCGGTATTCACCCTTGTCCGCCAAACGCTGGGGTTCATCCAGGTGTAGCCGATTTCCAAACCGCGATGCTCTGCTGAAATATCGAAAAATCGGGTACTCCCAACGATTTTATTCTGTACCTGATCCCATATAACAAAAGGAATGCAGGTTCCCGCCGCCTCTTCTTTTTTGGCTTGCCCAATATACTGCTCGGCATCAGCTAACGAAGAAATCCCTTTCAAAGACACACCCCAAATCGGTGTGTCCTTTGCCGCTTCCAGCAGCATGCCAGCATGATGCTCCTCCAACAAGGTCAGCTTTGCGCGCGTGCCTTGCAATGTGTTTTTTTCTGTATTCATTACCGTGACCTCCGATTTTATATAAGAATAGTATCTCTGTTATGGTATGGATTCCGTATTGCTTGTTTACTTGAAATGTGAGATTGTTGTCATTATATGATGCATATCGGATTAGTAATAGATCCATTTTCGATAAATTTCATTAGACCACTTTAGAAACGGCAGGTAAGCAAACATGACTATTTATTTAGCTTTAGAGCCGTATAAGGAACGTTACACCACCAAATATGAGATGTTGTACCATGCGCTGCGGGATGCTTTGATGGAAGGCAAGCTTGTCCATGGGGATAAACTTCCTTCAAGCCGGGAACTAGCGAGGATGTATGGATTTTCACGCGGTACAGTTTCGAATGTACTTGAAGCACTCGCAGCTGAAGGGTATGTGGCTCCCTTGACCGGCAGCGGAACATACGTTAGTTATCAGACAACGAACCTTTCTTTGCTCCCTTTTGCCAAGAGAGAAATACAATTGTCTGAATGGGGTGAGCGGATTGCAGGCATGGCAGTTCATGTCAGGGAAACAGATACCCACATTGATGGGACGGATAGCCATCAGACATTAGTAAATGATGGTTCAGATCAATCAAAATGTTCCGAGAAAATATCCTTTCAACTGGGAATAACCGACATGAGCTCGTTTTCGAAGGAAGACTGGAATCGGTGCCTGTATGATGAAACAAGGAAAATGACAGAAAAAGCTAATATCGATGCACACAAGCCGCTTGGTGTGGAAACTTTGCGCGAAGCCATCGCTAAGCATCTTCAGCGCTATCGGGGTATTGTTGCTAATTCGGAGCAAATTGCGATCGTAAACGGATCGATGCAAGCAATTGCCTTGTTGACACAGCTTTTAGCAGGCTCTGGGGATGCCGTCGTAGCCGAAAGCCCCGGTTATTATGGGATTCGGAAAGCTGTGCTTGCTTCAGGAGCAATGTTGATTGAAGGTGAAGTTGACGATCAAGGACTAGTTCCGCAACCATGGAATGCCAAGCTGCTTTTTGTTACACCGAATCGCCAATACCCAACGGGGGCTGTGTTGAACATGGAGCGAAGGCAGCAGCTGCTCCAATGGGCCGCTGATCAGAGTGCATTTATCGTCGAGGATGAATATGACAGTGAATTCCGCCACCGAGGCAAACCGATTGAGACGCTCAAAAGTTTGGAAACTTCAGCTGATCTCGTCATATACACAGGAACATTTTCCAAAACGATGATGACGGATATAAGGCTTGGTTTTGTTGTTCTGCCGAGAGTTTTAGTCGTGCCCTTTGCTAGAGCAAAGGCGTTATATGAGCCGCATCCAAGCGCAATTCTTGAGCAGCGGGCACTCGCCTCGTTCATGAATAGCGGGCTGTATGAACGGCATTTGAGACGAATGAAGCGAATATACAGCCACAAATTCACTCTTTTGCGCGACGCGTTGAAACGATTGACCATTCCGATTCGCTGGGTTGAGGGAGATGCAGGTTTGCATATTTTCGGTTGGTGGACAGGAGCACAAGAGGATTATGATGCTTTTGAGAAGGCTTGCAGGGAAGCAGGCGTCGAGTGGGTGAAAGATCGAATGAACCGTAATCGGATTGGTATAAGCCTCGGCTTTTCCCACCTCACTGACGATGATTTAACAGTCGGGATAGAAAGAATGAGCAAAGCTTGGAAGCACATAGAATCAACATTTTAAATTCCAACAACCAAACCCATTCTCACCGGACACCAAACCAAGCTAAGCAGATTGATTGTTAAGCATGGATAATCTATTAAATTACACCTATCTATTAAAATAGTTCTCTATTCAAACCTATGATATAATTCAACCATTACAGTGTAAGGTTTCCATAATATGCAGGTTATCCCTCACATTCTCAGTACGAGACAAGGAGAGTGAACGTATGAGTACTTCTACGATTAAATTAATAACAGGCGCTAATGCTCCACTTGGCGAGGCGGCCACGGTGAAGGTTTCCATTTCCTGCAAGCATTCGCCAGCAGATCTCGATGTCAGCTGCTTTATGGTAGGCTCTGACGGTAAAGTTTCATCCGATGATTATTTCGTATTTTATAACCAGCCTGCGGATCCCGGGCGCATCGTGCAATTCACTCCACAAGACAAATGGAATAGTGAATTTATCATTAATCTTACAGCCCTCCAGTCATCGAAGGTTCAAAAATGCGTATTTGCGATCACCCTTGATGGACCGGGAACGTTCGCAGATGTAAAGGGATGTCAAATCACTGCCGAAACCTCGGTGAAAAAAGTTGTATATGAAATAACAGAAGGAAATGCTGAAACCTCACTAGTGCTCGCCGAGCTGTACCTGCATTCAAGCGGCTTTAAGCTTCGTGCGGTTGGCAAAGGTTTCCACGGTGGTTTGAAACCGCTCGCAGAAGCTCATGGCGTAAACGTTGCTGAGGAAGAAGATACAAGCAGTCCCCCATCGCCAGCAGTTCCGACGATTCAAGCCGATCAGGCACGCTCCAAAGCTGTATCCGAAATCAAAGCTGCACGCTCAGGCGCAGCGAGTTCCTCGGCAAGTGATGCGCCATCTAAAATTAATTTGAACAAAATTGATTTGTTGAAGCAAAAGGTGGCCATATCGCTTCGCAAAAAAAATATCGATCAGCAAAAAGCACGCGTAGCTGTTATATTCGATGCCTCCGGCTCCATGTATGCTCTCTACGAAAAAGGCGTGGTGCAGCGCGCATTTGAGCGGGTACTTGCAGTAGCTGCAAGCATGGATGACGATGGCATGATGGATGTCTGGTTCTTTGCCTCGAAGAGTCAACGAATGAAGAGCGTAAACGAAAATGAATACGAAAATTACGTTAAAAATACATATCCGGCCCCTCGCCTATTTGGCGGCCTCGGCGCTGGTAATAATGAACCTCTTGTTATGGCCGATATAATCAAGAAGTATACACAAGAAGAGCCTTCAAAAATGCCAACCTACATTGTCTTCTTCAGCGATGGCGGCATCTATGAAACGAAGAAAATTTCGAAGCTTCTTATTGATAGTTCCGGTCAAAATATATTTTGGCAATTTGTCGGCCTCGGTAATGCCGACTTCGGCGTGCTGCGCAAGCTCGATGATTTGAGGGGACGAGTACTCGATAACGCCGATTTTTTTGCACTGGATGATTTGGACCAAGTAAGTGATGAAGATCTGTATGATCGACTATTCAATGAATACCCGCAGTGGCTGAAAGACGCTCGGGCCAAAGGTATCATCAGCCCATAGCAAGCAGCAGACAAGTCGATAGTCATGAGCACCGTTCAGCAATGATCCGTACTCATGGCTGTTATTTTTTATCAAAGTAATAGGAGGTTCATCCATGATAAGAAAATTAATATTTCGATCATTGCTTGCAGCTTCTATCTTGCTCACAACCATTCAGATCGGGCAAACGTCAGACCCTATTGGAATGAATAAAGTGTATGCCGAGACTCCTGTAATATCCTTCGGTATAGGAAACCCTGGGATTCAGTCACCGATTGTCCAGCAAGCTTGGTCCGTAAAGGTCGATAATTGGGACGACTATTTAACTACTAACTCTACAGTAGCAGGTGAGGGCAAGGTTTTCACATTAAGAGACAGAAAGTTAATCGCTTTGAACGCTCAGACAGGCGAGATCTTATGGACTTTTGAAGATGATGTACAACCCACCTTTGTGTATCATGGGGGAAATATATTCGGGGTTTTGAATAACGGGAGACTTTATGCTCTTTCTGCTTCAAACGGGAAGAAGCTATGGACATCGAGCGTCCAGATTGAGAAACCAAACGCGATCGAGGTTTTCGGCGATACAGTGTATTACTTGTTAAGCAATTATATCGTTGCAGTCCACTTGAAGACGGGAAAGCAGCTCTGGGTAAATAGCGAGCCCCTTGCAGAATACGGATATTCAGGACTTCTGGATGCGGGAGAAGTCGCATTGCGTGTTTTTACAATAAATGGAGAATCAAACACCTATAATCAACTTAATGCCATCGATAAGAAAACAGGGAAAAAGCTTTGGGGGATAATAGATCAAAACGTTCCGATTAAGATTGAAGGCGGACTTGCATACTCTATTAAATATAATAGTCAACCGATAGATGAAAGTCCTGAGCGCAGCATTACAATATCCGTTATCAATGTAAAGACGGGTGAAATAAAAGGAAGCCGTGTTTATCGCTGGAGCATAGCCGAAGGTTCGGGCGATAAATATGAGACTCGTATATCGACCTACTTTGATGGAAATGATTTTTATATTCATCATAATGGCATTATAGAGGTATATGATTTCAAAAATTATAAACCGGAAGGCAAACCTCTAAAGTCCTACAGTGAGCCCATTTATGATCGAGAAGTTTACCCTCTTAGTAAAGTTCACCGTGGTCGCATTTTATTCGGCAAATCACAGAATGGTTTACTCACAAGCATGAAAACAATTAACGGACAAGACCTCAGCTGGACTGGAGACAACCCATCCGCATTGACGGTGGTCTATGGTAAAGGAGTCTATCTTGCCCAAACCGATGGCATCATGCACGCGCTTGATTTTGATACTAGCAAACCGCTGTTTCGGGTGAAAACTGGTGCGCGTAAATATGAACAAATCCTTAAAGAGGATGGATTCCTTATCATACAGACGCCAGACAGGTTAGTCGCAGTGAAATTACCTGCGGCTTTAAAGTAACAGCGTAATGAGTAGAAATCGCTTGATAACCATCTTCCTCCAAGGGCTATGATAATAGAATTTTCCTGAATGATGAGGCTGCTGCTCCGTGCAGGCAGCCTCATCATAAAGAGTTGTTATTTTAAAAATTTTGACCAAAGTATTATTGTGTTTTTCGTACATTTTGCGTTGTTAATTTTGCATATACAACAAAAAACACCATCACTTCTCCAATGATTATGTAATTGGGAAGTACAAGAAACAAATCCAATGTAAAAAAAGCGATCAGCAGCCCTAAGAAAAGCATTAAATGTGATATGCCCAATCTTTGATGTTCATGTCTATACTTATGGAAAACTAATGAGGTTGAAAAAAAGTAGAGCAATACAGATCCAAACATATAACCTAACATAAATAAATAATCTAATTGTTTCAAAAATAACAACTGAATCGAAGCTGCGATCATACACATCGATAAATAAATGAATAAATGCCCATAAATGATCGTTTGTCCTGCAGTCTCTATTGATTTGTTTACTTTCTTCTCGACGTTATCAAAATATTGCCACCACATAGCGATGATTAACACAAAAGTAATTAACGCAAATAAGATAGATTGCCACGTCCAGTTGCTGGACTGCAATACGGCTAGTATGCTGATTACGGATTCGCCAAGCAGAATAAGGGTAAACAAAGAGAACCGTTCTAATAAATGATGAGTATTTACCGGGCTTTTCACTAAATATTTTCGACCGATTAAAGGCAGCAATATGTCTACAGCTATTCCCGCATACAAAACGGCATAACGTATCCACGAGTCAAAAAATAATGATGATGCAGATATGACCAAACCAATCCAAAAGCGACTCCCTAAATACTGAGCAGTGATTTTTTTATGTGCTTCTTCTGTCTTATGTACCGCTAAATATTGAATGGCCGTCATAGCTCTTAAACCAATATAGCCTATTAAAAATGAAACATAATATTGATCAAAATCAACCGATAAGCTGGCGGTCATTATTAATACAAAAAATAATTGTAGAATCAGAAATATTCTGTGAGACAAGACATCTTGTCCGAAGCGATTTACAAAAAGCGACTGCCCCACCCAAGCCCACCAGATTGGAACAAAGATTAGAACAAATTTCCCTAAGTATTCTACTGGAATGGTGCCATTCTCGACATGCAGCAGCACATGAGCTGCTTTTGAAACTGCCGCTACAAAAAGCAAATCATAAAACAATTCCAGCCAGGTAACCTTCTTTTCAGCAGATCCTTCTTTCTGTTGTAATCCTAATACTTGCTTAATCATGGTTAGTGCTCCTTTTCGATTGGGGTGCTGAACCCCCGCTATCAATCTTTTTAAGTACTAACCCATCTTAGCGGATGTGGACGAATACGAATAGAGAAATCTGATTATTTTCTGATCGAGCAAAAAAAGAAGAGCAGGCTATCGCAGCTCCTGCTCTTATTATAAAATTAAAAATGCTTTTCCATCGCTTCATCGCAGCGAAAGAAGCCATTTTTGGAGTAAAATTGTACACTATTGCTGCTCGGCCAAACCAAAAGGAACTCGACTTTATTTTCTTTTGACCAATGCTCCATGGCCAATTGAATGTCGCTGCCGATTCCTTGATTTCTAAATGCAGGTCGCGTATATACGTTGGTCACGTATCCATAATAAGGGTCCGGGGATTTACCGGGTCTCGGTACTTTATGAATGAGTTGAAGATACATATGTGACACTATGCTTCCTGAGTCTTCTGCTACCCAAATATACCAGTCTCCGCTTTTCATTGCTTTAACTAAGAATTCATAACAAGTCTGATGGAACTCCTCGTAGTTTAGTGTACTATCGCTGTTCTCCTCTTCCGAGAACTCCCAGCGCATTCGAACAAGTTCATCGATATCTTCCAGAGTAGCAAGGCGTATAATGGACATGATTACCTCCCTTTTTTGAACTGCACAGATGCAGTTCTTCCCTTACGCTTCTCTAATAGAAAGATGACCATCCGAGGGTTTAGCGAGTCTTTTTATGATTCAGTTTTTTGTTACTATGCTTCTATAATTTTTCGCTACCCTTGTTTCACGAGGTTCTCTGCAGTACGGAAAGCTAAAGCCATGATCGTCAACACCGGGTTAACACCGCCATTGGTCACGTGAACAGATCCGTCGCTCACCCAGAGATTGTCGTATCCATGTACACGACCTAAGGGATCAGTCACGGAAGTAGAAGGGTCATTGCCCATGCGAAGTGTACCTGCCTGATGCTGTCCGGCGCTAAGCCCGCCACCTGCCCGAGTTTGCCAAACTTCACTTGCCCCAGCAGCCCAGAGCCACTTCTCTGCTTGCTCTCCCAGCATGGCTGAAGCTCGCAGCGACTCAGGATGGACGCTACCCGAGAGCTGAGCAACAGGTATRCCAAAGCGATCCTTTACCGCATTCGATAGCCGCACTCGGGATTCCGCGCTCGGGATCTCTTGGATCGGCCCCTGAATTTGGCTGGTGCGCAAGAAGCTCTGCCGCATGGTTTCCTTGCCTGCGCTCCCCCATCGTGCCGCATTCGGGGCAAGTGCTCGATACCAGTGAATAAGCGGCAACCGAGTGAACTCGTTGGCAAGCAGCCCTCCCCCGATAATGCCCTCGTTACTATGGTCAAAGCGGAAAGTGGCAATGCTCACTCCCGGACCAAGACCGTCTTGAATCGGTTCATCAAAGAGGCCGTATGCACCAGAGTAGACGTGCCCTTGAAGGTTTCTTCCTACTTGTCCGCTCCGATTGCCGATTCCATCCGGTTCTGATTCCGTTGCCGAGTTGAGTAGGAGGCGTGCGCTTTCGATAGCTCCGGCAGCAACTACAACATGCCCCGCACGTATTATCCGTCGCTGGATTGAGCCCTCCAATTGCTGCACGAGACGAACCCCGGTAGCATGTTTTCCACCCTCGGTTTCAATGCGCTCCACAGTGGTATCACAGATCAGGTCGCAGTTACCAGTTGCGATTGCCCTCACTAACATCGTATTATGCCCGCCATTCTTGCTATTGGTCGGGCAGGCAAATCCAACACACTGTCCGCACCGGCCGCAAGCTGGCCGACCATCCCTATCAACGGAGTTGATGAGCAGCGGCACCGGACCCGCTTCCCATCCCAACTTTTCTGCTGCTCTTGCTAGACGTTCTGCCTCCAGCGTACGTGACAGCGCTGGCATTGGATAATCCTGTCGTCGCTTCCCGCGTCCAGAATGGGCATTCCCATCACCAGAGACGCCAACTTCCCACTCCGCCTGCATGTAATACGGTTCAAGTTCTTCATAGCTAATCGGCCAATCGCTCAGCGAGCTCCCATCTGGTATTCCATAGCGACTCGCCATGCGGAAGTCATCTGGATGAAATCGCCATGCCTGCGCTCCGTAAACCCGTGTCCCTCCACCCAGCGTCATTGCATTATTATGATAGTCCCCATCAATAGGCGACGTAATTCGCTCATCTCCGCCCGCCAATAGAATCGTACGAGGGCTGCCTTCCATTCCTGGTCCTGTGTTATGACCATATTTGCTAAAGCGATGGTTGCGCAAATGATCACTGCCTACCTGACTGTAACGAAGCCAGCTTCCACGCTCAATAACGAGAATTTGAAGCCCTGATTCAGCTAATACAGCCGCCGCTACTGAGCCGCCAGCGCCAGCACCTATGATGACCACATCATAATTCTCCCGAAGCTGATCGAAGTTTTTTTGCGGTAAATCTATTTCTGGGGCCGTGTCAATGCTTTCGGGGACAGTCCCCGGACGAAACCCGATCATTTCCCATGATCTGCCTTCACTATTCCCGCCAAGCTCCGGGCTTCCATAGTATCCTTCAACGACCAGACACAATAAAGTGTCAAAGAAACGTTTGGATGAAACAGGCCAGCCGCCAAAAGAATCATGCTCAACGTCGCGCAACAATCGATCCTTCTCATGAGGCGATAGTTCCGAAAAAGGTTGGTCATGGAGAGCTAATGCCTCTGCTTCCAATGCACGAAGTCCTGGTTCTATTAGATCCGTCCAGGCAGCGGTATCCTGAGCAGCAATACGTTTCAGGTATGCTATAACTCCTCCATCGGTCGCCGACGGCCATGCATCTCCTGGAATCAGTTGATCTGCAACCGCTTCCAAAATTAAAAGAAGCTCGCTCGAAATATACTCTTGATCGTCAATCCTCATCGAACCTCCACCACCCATTGGCTTTTAACAGCAGCGTCTTGACTCATCCTCATGCACGCCCCTCCTTTATTTGCACAACGATACCTTACCAGCTTGCTTCACGCAGTCCCCAAGTTCTTATTAAATATAGCTTCATTTCCATATTATACTTTTCACTGAGTTGTTCAAGTGTTTTTCATTCTTAGTTCATTCAAAAATATCAGAATACTAGACTTGATAATCAAATTTATAGCAAAACAAAAAACCACCGTTTTTGAGAACAGTGGCTATAGTTTTAAGTTCGAATAAACCCATAAAATAGTGCTCGTCTGGATGTTAAAGCGCATATACAGCTAACGAATGGATGCCGACTTTGCCGAAGTAGATAACATAATTAGAATACGTACTGCCAGACAAAGTAGTAATCGGATGTTGTTTACAAATTAACTAATCAGATGTTATTTGTTCTGCATACTCGTTAAATCCATACCTCTTGCCTCTAAGCATGCTTAATTACAAGCATGTTTCCCGCATCAATGATAATCGGCGGTTCAAAATGAATCCTATCTTCTACGATGATATAAACCAAACTAGCATCGCCTAATTCGATTTGTTTAATCGTTTCGATTCTATCTTCGGGTAATCCAATCGATTTTACGACCAGCTTGCCGCCCAGTAATTGCAGCTGAGTCTGTGTCTCGCTTTGCTCGTAGACGCCCCAGCCCATGTCAAGCGACCAAAACGTACGAAACTTATCCACATCCGACTGAACAGGTTTGAATCCGATCATGCCTTCGACCATGTCATATTCGAAGCCGCTGAAGGCTTGCAGCAAGGAGTAACTGGCCATAGATCTCGCGTAGTTGCTGCCGCATTCGATCTCGTTCCACGGATTGCGTTTCTCGCCGTCGTAACGCTCCCGGATCGCTTGAACAATGGAAACCCCCTCATCGATGAAACTCTCTTGAATCATGTGCGCAGCCGCTTGGTATTCGAAGCCGGTCATCGTCTCCGAGTTATAAGTCAGCGGAATCGCCGGCTTATGTCGGCCCTCTGGCCAAGTGCAGATCACGAGTCCGCCCTCGTCGTTAAGAGAGTACAAGCGCCAAGTATTCGCTTCCCGCCTCATGCTGGATTTGAAATTATACCGATACAACGACTTCAAAGCTGTACGCATCTGTTCCTTATCGAAAATTTCGCCCAAACCGCATAAATTAGCGTGCCATTGTGCAATGACTTGGTCAATGGCGCAGCCTTCCCCAATCTGGTATTTGATTTCCCCTCGTTCATTGTTCCAATACGTGCTGACGGTATCCGTGTCGAATTTATCGAGCAGCGATTTATCCGATAAATCGACTTGTTGCACGTAGTACTCGCCATTGAACAGATGCTCGTCGATCCATCGTTTCCCCGATTGAAACAGGCTGTCAAATTCGTCAGCAGTTTCACTCTCACCCAAGAATGCCGCCATCTCCGCTCCCGCTTTAAGGGCCGCTAAGTAAAATCCGCTCAGCCAAGCATTCGGTCCGTATAGCTCCATGTCAAGAGTGTGATGCTGCCTGCCCGACAATACGCCCGTTTTATCTGGATCCCATTTGTCCTCGTTAGTATCGGCCCAAGCGTACGTAATGCTTTGCTTGATTTCTGGCCAGACGGACGTAAGCCACTCTGTATTGCCCGATATTTTCCAATCTCGATAAGCTTTAATAACACCGCCGAATTGTCCATCCGCGCAAGCACGGGAATCCATCCGCTCGCGTCCGAGCGGGAGCATTAACCGGAATGACATTCTCCCGTCTTCGCGTTTGTTGTATTTAAAATCTAAATCCCGCATGCTGCGCTCTAAGCGTGGGAACAGGAAGGGAAGTGCATAAGCATAATTCCATACATGCGTACAGGAACCTTCGCAACAGCCAGCATCTTCGATGCTGCCTTCGAATCCATAGAAGGAACCGTCGGTTAGACGAAGTGTTGTTGCCGTTTTGACCACGGATAAATTTGCGGACACCGCATCCTTGATGACATCGGGCACAGTCGATGAGAACAACGCATCTTTGAACCTTACGGTCTCACTGTAAAGACGATCCCAATGGTCAAACGCATATTTCGCGCATGCGCTGGAATCCTCAAACAGCGTCGCATAATAATTTTTCCAGCTGTTAGAGCCTAACGGATTGGGATTCCAATAGTTCTCCACGTTTGGAAAGTTCCAACTGATCGTGAATCGAATCTTTTTCTTCTCTCCGGGCTTCAGCTCAATATGAGCGGCAAGTGATGCCGTGTCTTTGCGTACCAAAGGCGGCTCAGTCACGGGATACTGACGATTTTGCAAATGTCCTTGCTGCGTGAAATCATGCCAGAACATCTCGAGATTGTCGCACCAGCCGCCGCGATACCAGAATTCTTGGTAGCTGACATCTGGTGCATCAGTTGACAGTGTGATATCGCCGAACTGAGCGAGCGCATCGTCATGCTGGTCAGAGCTTAGCTTAATCATGTGTATGCATTCGCCTTCGGTGCCTTCCATCATGCTGTATCGGTGATTTACCTTTTCCGTCGGAATGGGGTTGCCAGCCGAGAGGCATAACGTGTATGCAATCGTTTCATGATTTGTATTTTCAACTTCCCACTCAAAAAAAGCCGCGGGAAGACTAGAGTCATCCTCTTGGAGCGGTATGAACGGATTAAAGGCCACTAATTCGACGCGCCCGGGGAAATCGATTTCCGCGAATGACATGCCTGCCAACGGGAATTCGCCCCTGAACTCCACTTCCCGAAAATGCGGCATACCCGCCATCGTCTGGCTTTCTGGTCCGAATCCGTATCCGCTATGCAGCGGTGCGCCGCGAAGATTTTCACCGACGTAAGGCGCTTGCAAATCGCCGTTCAACACCCGCGCATCCAGTACTTTACCCTCCCGCTCCGCCTTTATTGCGAAGTGGCTAAAACCGTTGAAACTCTTCTTGTTCGGACGGTTGAATATTTCCCAGTCCACCAACCGGCCATTGCCTGCAAGACCGATGCTTCCGCTGCCGATTCCTCCAAGCGGAAAACTTATTTCCCTCATTTTAGTACCCTTATACGCCTTTTTCATGCTTATTACCTCCCTTAAGATCATGGTATACTTGAACAACAATCTACCTTCATCTTAATGGAATATAAGCTTTAATCCTGTATATATAAGATCTATTTTTTATGTATAAAACGATTATTTATAATGAAAGAGGCAGATTACGATGAGATTAGAGGACTACGCCATCGCTCCCTATGTTCGCGAATCAGATTATGCGATCCGTCCGCCCTTTTTCCTTGGCGAGCGCAATTTGCTGGATTATATCATTTTTTACGTGCAGGAGGGTTCGTTTGAAATCGAGGTCAACGGTAACGTTCATCTCCTGAATGCAGGAGATCTCTGTTTGCTTCAGCCCGGAGACGTACATACAATCAAAGGCATTACCGATACGATCAATCCTTACGTGCATCTGGATTTCTTTTATAATCCAGAGAAGGATAAGAGCTTTATCACGCGACCAGGACAATTGGACATGTCCCCCTACTCCACCTATTCACAACCTAGATTGCATGAATGCGATTCCTTACTCATTCCATTTAAACTTAAAACTCCGCACTCCGTTAAGCTGCGTGACCTCGTCTTCAAGATCATCGAATGCTGGCAGTCACAAACCTATCTAGGCATCATGGAAGCCAATCAGCTGGCTTATGAATTTCTGACCGTGATTTTCAAAAGTTATATGAAGCCACAAGCTGCCTCGTCATCTCGTCGTCCTTTCTTGAACTGGATTACGTCATATTTAGCGTTTCGAATCTCAGAACCTATCAATGTTAGCGATATGGCCAAAAGAGCAGACCTTTCTCCCTCTCGATTCACAGTACTATTTAAGAAACAATTCAATATGACACCTTATCAATACTTACTGAACTTGCGTATCCAGCATGCTCAGGAGCTGTTGAAGGAAGGCATGTCCCTTCAGCAGACGAGTGAATATTGCGGTTTCACTGATGTTCATCACTTATCCAAAACTTTCAAGTCCATAACTGGGGTCAATCCCGGTTATTTCAAAAGGAACTATGATCAGGATCGACGTCATTAACTACATTTGCCGTCCGTCCGTACCAATCTTTTTCTTTAAATTGAACCTTTATCCGGTTTTACACCAATAAATACTGGCAAGCTTTTTACGAGCTGGCCTTCCCCAATCTCTCTCGGAAAAAATGCTATGAAGAGATCGGATTTGCCCACCCTTTTTCCTGTAAACGAAAGCTGAAACGAATATCCATTTTGATTAAAACTGTCCATCCACTTACGCATGAGACCTAGCTTGGCAGCTGTCTCTGGATTCATCATCTGTATATACCCATCAGGAAAGGACATTTCTGGATATTCATAGCGGTATCCTTTAATTTGCGATAGCTGCTCCATCCCCGACTGTTTTACTTCGAACTCATACGGCTGCGGTTCACTGTTCCATTGACGCCGGGTATGGGATTGGTTCGACGTGCAAATCAGAATCCCCGGTCCTGGTTCAATTAACCTCTCTTCAAGAGCCGTCCCCCAAAGCAGCACATCAAGTCCAGTAAAGGCTTGCCCTTGATTAATTAGGCCGTATAAAACCTTTGACGAAATGCCAACATCCCCTGCTGCGAAGGAGTTCCAGCTTGAGAATGCCAGTTTGGGTGCATTGATTTCTTCAACATGATCTGTGAAGCGAATCTTGCTGCGCAAATGAAGTACCTTCTTATGTTGGTTAAAATCTGAATCCGTCTCATAACCCCGCATTGCCGCTTCAGTTGGAATATCCAGCAGCTCCGCCGCCAGCACCAGCGCGTCTTCAGCAAAGACCCTTTCTTTCTCCCAAATCGCCTTTAGTTCGGCAGGGTTCACACCAGGTGAACAAACCTCAGCCCATTTTGAAGGCAGCCCGTTCCGTTTTCGGGGACGACTCCCCTCGAACATCTCATTAAATAGATCCAAGTCATTGATTATCGTATCGGCCATCCTGCCATTTCGGTACAGACGCATGAAGAGCAAGTCGCTATCGTGTACGAGGGAACCAATAGCAGGCACTCCAGCAGATGCCGAGATGGAAGTGCCAAGCGTGTCCATCGCATCCATGTCCTGTTCGTCAAGTCTTTGGTCGTAGACGGAAATCCACCGATCAGAGGAAATCTGCAAAATAAGGGAGCGGTCAACCGATTCAGCGTTGTCTGTTTCCTCATATTCGTCCCCTACCAGCCTATTTCTTACAGCAAGCACCAGTTCTTCGAGCAGCTTTGTGCTATCCTGCACACCGGTGAAAACCTGGATATTTGAAAGAAATGTACCCATTATCCACACTCCTAACTTAACTTTTCAAGCCCATTCACGTAATTATCCATTTATTTTAACACATATTGGAATTAAGCCTAGAGTCCATTCTTAAAGTTCTGTAAAACAGAATGATCGAATCTAACGTTTGTTGACTATAGTATCAAGTTTGTTATCTAGAAGCATCAAATCCTCCTATTATACAATGAGCTTAACAAGTGCAACACATCCGAGAAGACACCGAAAGGAGTAAAAGGCATGAAATCGACAGTTGAACTTCAAGATAAAAGAAAGCGCTTACGAATTCGTTGGCA
This sequence comes from Paenibacillus sp. 01T424, assembly GCF_056398745.1. NCBI lineage: Bacteria > Bacillati > Bacillota > Bacilli > Caryophanales > Paenibacillaceae > Paenibacillus > Paenibacillus sp. 01T424. The sequence goes on from NZ_JBFTPZ010000047.1 coordinate 44,710, forward strand.
CAAGCAGGATACGGAACTCACCCTCTTGGCATTGCCTACAACGATATGGTACATCCTGTTTTGTTTCTTACCTATGTTCGGGATCATTATTGCCTTCAAAAACTTCAAAATTAGCGGCGGGTTTTTGAGCAATGTATTTAATAGTCCTTGGGTAGGCTTCAAAAACTTTGAGTTCTTATTCAAGTCAAATGACGCTTGGATCATTATTCGAAACACCATTGGATACAACATTATTTTTATCGTTCTAGGTATTGTGTTGCCCGTTCTCTTCGCTATTATGATCGGGCTGCTCCACAGCCGCAAAGCAAGTAAAGTCTATCAAACGATGATGTTCCTCCCTTATTTCTTATCTTGGGTTGTCGTATCTGCTGTAGGCTGGGCGTTCCTAAGCTTTGATAAAGGGATTCTTAATCAATTGCTCGTCAACATGGGCGGCGATCCTGTTAACTGGTACATGGAGCCGGCTTACTGGCCGTACATTCTAATTCTCTTAAATGTATGGAAAGGCTTAGGTTATGGCATGGTCATTTATCTGGCAACCATCACAAGCCTTGACAGCACGTACTATGAAGCAGCTGTAATTGATGGCGCTTCCATTTGGCAGCAAACACGCTTTATTACATTGCCTATGCTCAAACTCGTTATCGTCATGCTGTTCATTCTGTCAGTTGGACGTATATTCTACACCGATTTCGGCTTGTTCTTTCAGGTCACGCGAGATTCCAATTCATTGTTTAACGTGTCTACCACCATCGATGTCATGGTGTATAAACAACTGAAATCCGCTACCTTAGGAATGGCAGCTGCTGCCGCATTCGTACAGTCCGTTCTGGGTTGTGCAACTATTCTAATCGCTAATTGGATTGTTCGCAAAATCGATCCAGATAGCGCGATGATGTAAGGAGGTAAGACCATGTCAACGAGAAGGACTTACGAAACAGGCCTTGAGAAATTCAACCGTACAAGCAACGTTGTAAACCTATTTTTCAACCTGATCTTTATCGTCTTGGCGCTGATCTGCGTCATACCCGTAATTGTAGTGCTATCCATTTCACTTTCCAGTGAGGACTCCATACGTGAGACAGGATATCATATATTGCCGGTTGCATTATCAGGCGAAGCATACGCTTATGTGATCAAGCAAGGAACGATGATTTTGCGAGCGCTCGGCGTATCCGCTCTTGTTACGGTGGTTGGTACTGTGCTCGGTATATTTCTTACCACCTCCATGGGCTATGTCCTTTCTCGCCCAAACTACAAACTGAAGGGCTTTCTAACTTGGGTCGTTTTCATCCCCATGATATTCAATGGCGGTCTGGTTTCCAGCTACTTCATTAATACTAATCTATTAGGACTAAAAGACAGCGTCTGGGCACTTATTCTGCCGCTTGCCGTCTCTTCATTTAACGTTATCATTTGTAAAACCTTCTTTAAAAGCACGATTCCTGACGGGCTGATTGAATCAGCTGAAATTGATGGTGCGAGCCAGCTGCGAATCTTTTTCTCCATCATTCTGCCGATTTCCTTGCCGGTCATTGCAACCATTGGACTATTTCTCTGCTTCTCTTATTGGAATGACTGGTTTCAATCGATGTTATACATCAATAACCAGAACCTATATTCTTTGCAGGCACTGCTTAACAGCTTGATGAGCAATGTCGATGCGCTTGCCAAAAACGCTGCAAGTATGGGCGTTAGCTATGCCGTGCTCGTCGCAACGATGCCGAAGGAATCTGCCCGCATGGCTGTAGCGATTATCATTGTTCTGCCTGTAGCCTTCGCCTATCCGTTCTTCCAGAAATATTTCATTTCCGGGTTAACGATTGGCGCAGTTAAAGGATAATCAACGAAATAAACCAAGCTTGCTTGGTTTATGATAGATCACTGTACAACGCTTACGGTGACACAACTTCAATAAGGGGGAAATGAAATGAAGAAATCTTGGAAGTTCATCTCTACGCTTTGTATTCTCACACTACTGGTGAGTGGCTTAGCAGCCTGCTCCGGCTCAAACTCTCCAGCTGCAACAAATGCTCCGTCAACGACAGACGCACCAAAGGACAGCGAAACACCAAGCAAGGATATTCCGACACTCATCTGGTGGACGATCGGCGGCCAAGTGCCTAATAACTTCGGCAAAGCGATTGATGCCATGAATGAATATACAGCGGAAAAAATTGGTGTGAAAATTGACATCAAAGTAGCCAGCTGGGGTGAATGGGATACCAAAATCAACACAATTGTAAATACTGGCGAACCCTTCGACATTATGTTCACAAACAGCGGTAAATACAGCAAGCAAGTGGCTATGGGAGCTTTTGCCGATATCACTGATTTAGTTCAAAGTGATGCGCCTGACTTATACAAATTGATTCCTGAAAAGGTTTGGGATGGCACAAAAATTGGCGGCAAATATTATTCCGTTCCTACTTATAAGGATTCGGCACTAACGCAATATTGGGTGTACGATGATAAATACGTGCAAAAGTACAATATTGATATCAACAACATCAAAACCCTGCAGGATCTTGATCAACCGCTTCACAACATCAAGTCCGGCGAAGGCAAGAGCTTCTACCCATTGCCGATGACGCAAGGTGAAGGCTTGAATGGTTTCTTTAACAATTATGATGATTTAACACTAGGCTTCACTCCAGTTGGCGTAAAAGCTGACGATGCATCACGCACGGTTGTCTCTGTTCTTGAACAGCCTGATGTCATAGCCGATCTGAAGCTCCTGCATAAATGGTACCAAGATGGCATCATCAACCCAGATGCTCCGACTAAAACAGAGAATGAAAAAGGCAGACCATTCTTTGCAGCCCAGGCTTTTCCAGGTGCAGAAGTAAGCTGGCAAATCAATGATGCTGTTGAAAAATATGATATGGTTCAACACTTTGGCCCTATTTATACAACAAGCACGATCCAAGGCTCCCTGAATGCGATTTCTGCGAATTCGAAATATAAGAAAGAAGCATTGAAGTACCTCGAATTAGTCAATACTGATCCAAAACTACGCAATATGCTTGCATTCGGCGAGCTAGACGTAGATTACAAAAATGTGGATGGCGAAAAGGTTATCGAGCGTACTTCTGATACTTGGCCGCTGGCTGCATACTCCCAAGGTACATTCTTTAATCTAGCAGTTACCAAAGGTGCTCCTGAGGATCAATGGGATCAAGTTAAAAAGCTGAATGACGCAGCGACATCCTCCACTGTGCTAGGTTTCGCACTGGACATCAGCAATCTTCAGACTGAAGTGGCAAATTGCCAATCCGTATGGGATAAATACAAATATGAACTCATTACAGGCGCATCCGATCCGGAGAAAATGATTCCGAAAATTACTGCTGAATTAAAGTCCGCTGGCATGGACACGATTATGAAAGCGGCTCAAGAGCAAATTAATAACTACTTCAAGTAAGTTAAGTAAGTTAAATAAGCATCCCCTATTGAGTCACTCTGTATGGGATGCTTATTTCTTGCTATCTATGAAGCTTCGCTTAATCATGATAAAGTGGTATGGAAACCACTTGCTTTAAGGCGAGCTGCTGCAATTGAGGTGCCATATGAGCTCTTTTTTACAAATCAAAATTTATCGTTACAAGTTTATTGCCTATGTCGTCTTTGTCGTAACTATCGGACTCGCTCTTGGCATTCTGACCTGTGTCATGCTGCTGAATCAGTGGGTTGGTGATGCTCGTTTAGAGGCTGCAAATGCGTTCGCAGGTGTAGAGAATGAGCTGCAGTACGATGCTGACCGAATTGAGGCTTACATGCAGCGTATATACTCCAATCATAGTCTAATGGAAGATGCTCGCAGCTTTTTGAACAGCAGTGTTGAAGGCTATTTAACCAATAGTCTGCAAAACAGCGAGTTCTCACAGCCGTTGGTATCCTTCCCAGAGGATATTAAAACCTACCTGTACAGCTGGGCGCAGGGTGAAATTACGCAGGTTAGTCTGCATACCAATCAGTATAGCAATGTTGTACGCTTTAACGAAAACGGAATTGCAAGCTTCATATTCGGTCTTCCAAATACAGACGAAGCTTTTCACGATACGATTCTAAAAGGCTTCGTATATCGCAAGAAACTATCGGATACATCACTGGGCTCTAAGGAATTAGGGGAGCTGCGCTTCTTGGTCAGCAGCGATCAAGTCTTTAAATCTATACAAAATTATCGTTTGGGAAAAGCTGCTGCAGTCAGTACCTCTGGTGAGGTCTACCTTATCGGCAGCGGGCAGGATCAGAAATTAGAGGAATTATCGCGTCTCGCAGCGGCGAATGGACGCAGTCATGGCGTTATTTCACAGGGCTTGTTCAAGCATATATTTTATATTACCTTTCCATCCACCAAGTTCAATTTCAAGTTCGTTAGCATCGTTGATTTATCCATGCTGATTAAGCAGCATGCCAGGATGCTGCTTACCATCTTTCTGATCGTAATAACGACCATGATAAGTGTACTACTGCTCATTGTGTATAATATGCGGGATGATTTCCGCTTCCTGCACCGCATTATTCAATCGATTGGTCGCGTGAAATCAGCTAATTTCACACCTAATCGCCCTGCTCGTTATCGTCGAAATGAATACGGCATGATTGCAAGGGAACTAGATGATATGATTCAGCAGTTAGATAAGCATATCCGCAATGAATATTTACTTAAACTAAAGCAGCAAGAAACCGAGATGAAAGCGCTTCAGAATCAAATCAACCCACATTTCCTTTATAATACGTTAGAGGTCATCCGCTCCACTGCTTTAGTTAATCAGGACAGAGATACCGCTGATGCCATTGCTACCTTAGGGGCGCTCTATCGCGAAATCGTCAAAAAGGAAAATATTATTTCGATTGCAAGTGAGCTGGAATTGTTGCAAAAGTACTTAGAAATTATGGAGTTTAAATATCCAGAACGTTTTTTTTATCAGGTCAATGTAGATCCTGCGCTCCTCTCGATCCCTACCGTAAAGTTCTGGATGCAGCCTTTGGCTGAAAACTTTTTCATCCATGGCTTTAGCGCAAGCAACGAGTTTAATTTGTATATCGTTAACGGCTGGGAAGCTGAAGATTATTATGTATTGGAATTTGTGGATAATGGGCGTGGTATTGGGGCGGAGCGTTTAAATGCAGTGCGAAGCACAATATCCAACCAGGATGATACTTCTTCCGAGAGTATCGGTTTGCGCAACGTCTACACGAGGCTGCACTTCTTTTACGGGAAAAGCTTTTTTATAGAGATTGGAAATAATGAGGAAGCTGGAGTTAAGATTTCTGTACGGATTCCAAAAGAGGTGATTGAACATGTACAAACTGCTGATAATGGATGATGAACCACAGATTTTGGAGGGGATGAAGCGAATCCTCGACTGGAAACAATACGGTTTCAGTCGAATAGATACGTGCGAATCTACGGAAGCCGCCATGTCCAAGGTTGTAGACCTGCTGCCTGATGTCGCTATTTTTGATGTCTGTGTTGGCAAGGATCTTGGTTATGAAACGATTCATAGACTTAATGAGCTCCAAATCCCTACCAAATATGTGATTATGAGCGGCTATAGTGAATTCAAGTATGCCCAAGAAGCCATTCGCTGTGGTGTTAAAGACTATCTGCTCAAGCCATTAGATCGTACAAAGCTGCAGCAAGTGATTGAGAAAATTATTGTTGAGGATCTCCATGGTACGATAGGTAATGCTAGCTGCGAGAGCCTGAACAAGGACCCGGTACTCGGTGTAAGTTATGACAGCTTATCCAAGCTGGTTAACCGCATTTTGCTCATGATCAAGACGGAGTATGCTCAGAATATTACTTTAAAATCAGTGGCAGAACGTTTCCAGATGAACAGTACCTATCTCGGACAATTATTTCTTAAAGAATCCGAAATGAAATTTTCAGAATATCTAATGGCTTACCGTATGCTGCTCGCACAAGAACGAATTCAATCGACAGATGAGAAAATTTCTTCTATCGCCCTTTCCGTCGGCTACAACAATCTCAATTATTTCTATACACATTTTCAAAGCTTTTTCGGAAAATCTCCCTCTGATCTGCGGGGAAAAGGTTAACAACGAACTCGGCAGAAAGGCGGATATCGATGCAAAAGCGCTCTAGATACAGATATATCTTCATAACATTCAGTATTATACTGCTGCTCACAGCGTATACAACCGGTTGCTCCCTGCAAGCTAGCAAAAACAACAATGATAAATATCATGGGGACACGGTAAATCTGATCTATTACACAATTGGAGAGCCTGACAAAGATCTGAAGCTCGTAAATGATAAAATCAATGAAATTATGGCTCGTAAAATTGGCGTGACCATCACCTATATTAAGGTTGGTTGGCAGGAGTATGAGGATCGGCTGAACACGCTCATATCCGCAGGTAGCCCGTTCGACATTGCTTTTGCCCCCAACTATGCAACTACCGCTATGCGCGGCGCATGGCTGAAACTTGATGACTATCTTTTGAGTCTAGGTAAGGATTTGTACGACACGATTGACCCCACCTTCTGGCAAGGGGTACGAATGAATGATGGAGGCATTTATGGTGTACCGACCAATAAAGAGCTGGCTGTACGTGATCATTGGATGTACCCTGCTTCGATCGTAAAAAAGTACAATATCGATATCACCAAGTATAATACGCTGGAATCGCTAGAACCATTGCTCCGGATGATTCAGCAGAATGAACCATCCTATATACCAATGGAATTAGATCGGGATTCACAAAATTTCTTCGCTCTCTATGGCTACGAGTATATTTTGAATCATAAAGTTCCGTTAATGGTGAAATCACTGGACCCTAACTCTAAGGTCGTGAATATTTTTGAAACAAAGGAAGCCCGGCAGATATTAGACACAATGCGACGGTATTATAAAGAGGGCTTCATTAACAAGGATGCTGCACTGCGGGAGCCTGGCGGACTTAAGCGTGGGGATCAGGTATTCTGGAAATCCTCAGGCGGCGGCCCACTCTCGGATACGAATTGGAGTAAGGATCGCGGCTACAAGGTTGTATCGAATCCTGTAACCCATAGTGTCGTCACTACGGAATCCGTCCGTGGAGGAATCATGGCTATTAATGCCAACACCAAGCATCCTGTTGAGTCTATTAAGTTTCTGAACCTGCTTAATACAGACCCTGAAATACGAAACCTATTTAACTATGGAATTGAAGGATTGCATTACACGCTAGGTGAACATGGGCAAGCGATCCCCATTCCCGGCAAAGACAGCCAAGGCAACCTGATCCCGGATGCACCAGCGAGCTATGCAGGAGTACAATATACACAGGGTAACTGGTTTATCTTGAAAACTATAGGCGGCGATAACCCGGAACCGCTCGATAAGTGGGATCAATTCCGCAAATACAACGCTGAAGCAATCAAGTCCACCATTCTTGGCTTCACGCCTGATCTATCTAAGCTGACCGCCCAAACCGATAACATCGAGATGATTTGGAAAAAATACTATCCAAGCCTTATGACCGGTACTGTTGATGTTGACACAATCCTCCCCAAATTTAACGAGGAGCTAAAACAAGCAGGTATCGAAGAGGTGCGAAACGAAATACAGAAACAGTTGGATGAGAAGCGAAGCGCAAAGAGATAAGTGCTATAATGCCTCCCACATCCAATCAGCGAACCGATCCCCACAGCCTACTATTGAATATGTACTTGAGCGGAAAAGGCAGCCGATATCGGCTGCCTTTTGTCATTCTACTATTTTACTTGGTAAAACTTACTTTATTTTAACGACTACCTTTCCTTTAGCCCTTCCGCTTTCAAGGTATTGAAAGGCTTGCCCTGTATCTTTAAAATCAAACACTTTATCAATAACCGGAATAATGTGACCCTCTTCTATAAACTTCTTAATGATCTTTAATTGCGCTCCGTTTGGTTTCATAAAGAGGAAATGATATCTCGTACCGCTTTTCTTCTCTAGGGCTGTAATTTTACGGCTCACAATGGATAGAACGGCCGTCTTCAACCAGCCTAATTTTGCTTCTTTGCCAAATCTGGAGTTGGGCAAGCCGGAGACCGATACTATTTTACCGTTTGGTTTCAGTACCTGGAATGATTTTTCCAATGCTGTCCCACCTAAGGTATCGTACACCGCGTCATAGCCTGTAAGCATTTCTTCAAAATTCTCTGTTTTATAATTAATGATTTGATCGGCTCCCAGTGAGTTGACCAAATCATAGCCTTTATCACTTGCTGTTGTGGCGACATAAGCGCCCATCAATTTGGCCAGTTGGATAGCAAATGTTCCTACCCCTCCAGATCCTGCATGAATCAAAATCTTTTGCCCTTTTTGAAGGTTCAAAATATCGTAAAAGGCTTGGTATGTCGTAAGTCCGACCAGTGGGATTGACGCCGCTTCTTCAAAATTTAGATTTTCTGGTTTAAGAGAAATATCATCTTCATGAATGGCAATATATTCAGCTAACGTTCCGATCCTGTCTTTGCGTGGTCTTCCATAAACCTCATCACCGGGTTTAAATGCGCTCACGCGTTCACCAACCTTGGTTACTACCCCAGAAAAATCATTTCCGAGAACTAAAGGAAAGTCATACGTTAGCAGTAATTTTACTTTTCCTTCTTTTATTTTGAAATCGATAGGATTTAAGCTTGCCGCATAAATCTCTACTAGTACATCATGTTCTCCCATTGTAGGCATTGGTCGTTCCATCATTATTAAGGGCACATTTTTCCCATATCTCTCTATCGTTATAGCCTTCATTATTATCACTCCCATTAAGATCATTCGTTTAAACATATAAACGTATAAAGCGAAAAAATTCATTTTATTCCATTGAAGATTGCAAAGATCCGCTACACTGAGCTTCAATAGCCTCAATTAAAGATTTAAGTTGCTCTAATGGTTTGCGGAGAGTCAGGACATAGTAATTTTCTACGCTCTTTTTCTCGTAACTAACATAACCAGACTGTCTTAATACCTTCAAATGATGGGAGACGGCAGGCCGGGACAAGTCAATTTGATCCGCTATAGTATTAACATTAAGTCCAGCTTTATGCTGTGCAAGCAGCAAAATTATGGCTTGACGTTTTTCGTCTGTAAGGACATCCAGCAAGGGAATGGAATCTTTAAATTGCTGTACAATATGTTCAGTATTTTGGCTCATACACTCCACTTCCGTTCATTCGTTTAATTATATAAACCTATTATAACCAACTTACTGATAAGTTCAAATAATTTAGTCTATACCTATGCTGGCGGAGCAACGCTAGTATCCGTTCTTTATCTGCAAAATCATAATTAACTATTTTATATTTAGCACTATCTTTAATTCATTTTCCAAATCGCAAATCTCATCTATGTATTTCAAGCATTTTTAGTTTCTTTTTGCTGTTGGAAACTCCACAATTTGAATGCTAAATAGATCCAAAACCGCAAAAACTGCCAAAGCAAATCCGCTATTCCATAACGCATGAATCCAATTTTCTTCAAACTTCTTCTTGCATTCATCAATAATCGTTTGGTTAATAATAATAGGAGTTGTTACAGCCATCTCTGAGTAGAGAAGGTCAGTTAAATCCAACTTATCAACCATCCATTTCAGCCCTGCTAGGGTTCCCTTATCATTTTCCAATGTAGCCTTCAGATATGAGTCAATCCAGTTAAGCAACTGATCTTTTCGCTCCTGAGTCATCTCCACAGTAACAATGAACATAAAACCACTCTTTTACCGTTTAGTTTAAAAAGCCATTAGATTTCATTATAAGTCCTGCTAAATGGTATTTAGCGACTGGGTTCTTCTATTTCTTTTGAACAGGAAAACAAATATACATCCTAATCGTTTAAACCTTTTCCATCCAGAATTTGCTGCTTATATTTTTCAACCCTTGACTCGCGAGTTTTGGATTGTTTGGGTTCAGAAAAATAAAAAATGTACGCTCTTTGCCGTCCCGGCGTCAATGCTTCAAAAGCATTTTTCAAGGCAGGCATTTCATCTAATTTGTTTTGAAATTCATCAGGAATTGTGTATTCTGTATTCTTTTTAAAAACCACTTCCAAACCGGATTTTTCAACTTCAATGGCTTCATTAATATAGGATTTCAAGATAGCTTCCATTTCAACTATTTCTTGAACGCTGGTGAACCGAATTTGGCGTGCCGCCTGTACATTTTCTGTTTGTTGGATTAGGATGCCATTGGGATCTTTTAACAAGGCGCCTTTGTGAAACAGAAGCGCGCAATATTCTTTAAATCCGTGGATTAAAACTATGTTTTTATTCTGAAACGTGTAACAAGGATGCATCCACTTATATTCTTCAGTCAGCTCACAGTCAAGTACGATATTTCTCAACTTCTTATATTCTTCTTTCCACTTTTTAGATTTACCTATAAATCCATCAACCTTAAGATTCAGTCCACTATTTGTCATCAAGGAGTCCCCCTCTTCATCATATTACTATTATGTTTTTAATAATAAGCAGATCATTAATAAATCCACTGGATTGCTTGCCGCTCCAAGCTGATGGACACCGACTAATACCGTGTCATCACTTTTTCATCAGTTGCACATAGCTTCCATTGTACTGCATTTTTATGGATTGTACAGTTTGCATACAAACTCTATTACAAATTACTTTTTTATCATATCAATTTGATTGTATACAACCAAATTTATAGATATACCTTCACAAGATATTACCATGCCAGTTGACTCATGATGGCTTCTGTTTCCTGCTGTTCCCCTCATTCTTGCGATTGCTGAACTATGGTACTCATTGTTTATGAAATCAGTCGGTTTTTACAATTTGGCACTTTACACAAACAGAATAAAAGGCCTCCGAAACATTCCGGAAGCCTTTCCATTCATTCCTCTTTTATGCCTAACATCGATTGATCATACTGGCGTTATTCATCCGAGTTGATTTTTTCGGCGCACACTGCGATTAGCACCGGATAAGCTGCATATCGCTCCACGATATGCTTAGCCACCGTACGCATTCCCTACTCGTATAACTTGAGGAATGTATTCAATCTATATTTCTTGGTACGAAACATACGTTAGAAAAGCTGAGGCCATCATCCATATCTTCGCCATCAAGGGTTTGTAATAAATGATACTGAGCAATTTCTCTCTCATTTATCTCAACATTCAATGTGGTTTGAACAAAATATATTGGATCGTCCCATCGATAATTAATAACTAGGGCTATTCTCTCATTTGAAAGCTTTGTCGAAGTTGAGATATCATTACTGTTAAATGCCTCAACAAATTCTTCAGGCTCATCACTAAGCCAAGAGTTTACATATACCCAGAATCCCTCATGTACTTTTTCAAAAGAATTGTATTGCTTAGCGAACTTCTCCAATTCAAAAGCGTTCATATTTTCCCCCGACATCTCAACAAGTAAGCAGTATCACAACAAACTGCTCATTGTTTTTTTTAACTATTTACCCATTAACTCAAACTGTCGTTCACAGTTAAACTATCTTTTATTTAAAAGTAGCAGTCTTTTAGCCAAATAATCCTTTTCTATTGTTTTATTCACTAGGCCATACTTATTTTTTTCATATAGCTTATCGTTTTCTACTGTAAGGATAGTTATGGGTTTATCTAATGTGGTAATTCCTTGTTGAATACTTATTAATAAATTTGAATGTACTTTATTTGACTTTCTCAGAGGTTCAGAGTTTGAATGGATGGTTTCTCCCTTAATATTAATTCTCCCTTCCTCATTACGCCACCATCTAAATGTTTCGATTGCGGAGAGTGACCAATTTAGGTATTCTATCCACCCATCTCCGTGTTCTAGAAAATAAATGATCTCATCACTAGGTCCCGGATCAAATAAAGCATCTGCAGACCATTCTCCTACTATTTCATCCATACTTTTAAACCTCCATAATTATCAATTCTATCTCTTCGTTATGTAAGATTAGGAGGGTCAAAAATCATCATGCTTAAACTAAAAAAAAGTATAAAGGATACAAAACTGAACAAAACGAACCGTGATTTTCTTATATTTATTTTTCTGAAAATTGTTCGATTGCTAAATATTAAAATAGCTAGAAATGTAGTTAATAATAAAAGAGTTATGGGTAGAAGGACGATTATTACATCTTCTTCACCTCTCATATCAGAACCATCATGAAATCCCATAAAATAACCTATTACATATATACATGATGCACTGATTTTTATAATGTATGGAAACATCTGCGCTAAAAATGAATTAATGATTCCACCTAGTATTAGATATAGAGTTTTCAATTACACACCTCCACTCGTGAATAGAGAAATTTTTCATATTGTTTTTTACTATTTGAAAGTGCTCTCTCTGTTGCTTTGAGCTTATCGTTGGTTGATTGAATCGTTTCAAGCTTAAGATTCATGGATTTCACCTTTATTCTCAGTAGTTAGAAATTAACAATCTTCCCCATTCCTTTTAATACCTCAAATATTTTAGTATCATCTCTAGGATCGGGATTTTTTCCATAGCGAATTTGGTATATTTCCTTATCACTTCCTTTAAGCCAATTAGAAGAGATTTTTGGAATATCAATATCATGACTATATAGAGATGATAAATTGGACCAAAAACTACCTAAAAATATTCTTTCGTTACCCACAACTACAACAAAAGGTTTACCGCTTGCAGGTACTTTTCCTTCTAACTTTTCCTCTAGACTAATGCTTTCCTTCATTATGAATTCATGTTCGATCCAATTATATGTTCTCATTTCATTGGCTGTAAGCACAGGTATAGTTTCTAAAGGTAGATCATTAAGCTCTTTACTCATCGCATCAGTTGTAGATAGTTCTTTAACTAAATAGATGGAGAATTCATTAACATCGCTCTCCTCATTACTACTATTACAACCCATAATCAGGAATAGCATAATATTCAAACTTACAAATAATTTAATTGCAGGTAATTTCATAAGAACCCCTTTCTTTAATTTTGACAATCATAACTGAATAGACGTTAGATATTCGAAAATGTTTTATTTTATGGTATATCATCCAATATTAACTTATTCATCTCAACTAAGCTTCTCGTAAACGCAACCAGGCTACCGATTAATACCGGCAGCCTCGTTTTAATGTTTATTAAGTTATATTTGATTGAGAAAACAGTTCTAATCCCAATAGTTAAAGATTATCTCACCTACTGTCTTAGGCATCCAATAAAAAATTTGTTTTAGTTCAAGTTCATTTAGTGTGTTCTCATTTTTCAGCTTATTCTTATGCCCATCTAGCAGCACTTCTTCACTAAGTTCTCTTAAAACAGTGACTAGCTTTCCACCAACCTGATTTGCTAAAGCGTAGCATAGATTTTTAAACTGGCTAATGTCTACCAATGATTTAACGATATCAGTGTTATTAAATCCAGAAATTCCATCGCGAAGCAACATAATAAAACACCTCATTTTGACGTCAAAGCTAACAAACCTGTCACTACCTTAAGAAATCCACAAATAAAGACGACATACATCAGTCGGTTTTGAGAGTCGTCCCTCTTCAATTCAAATATGACATATATTCGAAAGCAGTTGTGCCATATACACTTTTAAAATGTTTATTTAAATGGGTTAAATCCACAAAACCGCATGCAGCCACTGCAGAGTAAATATCTCTATTTTTTTCGATCAACTGTTTAGCAAGTTCGATTTTGCAGTTAAGAAAGTATTGATACGGTGAAATTCCAGTATTCTCCTTGAAAAAGCGAATAAACTTAAACTTTGATAAATGAAGTTCGTTACAAATCTCATCAAGTTTCAATACCTGTTCCAGATTGGCATGAAGCATATCCTTTGCTTTGTGAATTAGTGCGGTATCCTTTTTGTTATCCGTCGAAAACTTCGTTTGGACGAGACTATCGGTGAGGGATACGAATAATTCACTACAAACGGCCTCGTCTTTTCCGCTTAATATTGCATAGGAAAGGTTTAATATCCCTTGTTTTAGTCGATCATCATACACAACAGGTTTAGGAAAACGTACGATATCCTTTTTCTCAATAACCTCCAAAAACAATTGCGGATCAATATAGATCATAACATAATCCAGACCTGTCTTATCCTGCGCCATTCCATCATGAGCCTGTTCCGGATTAAAAAACATAACACCATTCTGGTGGGATAATTGTAAAGTGCCATCCAAATTATATTTTTGGATTCCACGTAAAGTTACACCCATGGCATACTCTTGGTGGGCGTGCTTTTTATACGTAAAATCAGTCATATTCGCTGACAGCACCGTAATACCCGCTGATTTTCGATAAATAAATTTGTTCATTCCATTCACCTCTTCATCACTTGCCTACATCCAGATCATGATTGCAGCGTAAGCGAGAGATAACGCCATCAATACATTAAATGTTTTATTATACTTTTGTAAAAGCGCTTTGAAGATCGAACCAAAGAGAACCCATGTCATAAATGCCAAAAAACCAATTAACGTGATAGCTAAAATACTTAATGTGACTGCAGAACTTGTGCTATAGCTAGGCATAATGAAGGTTGGAATCACAGTCAATGTAAATAATACTACCTTTGGATTTAAAAACTGCATAAGAAATCCTGACAAGAAAGTAGCCGTTTGGTTTAATGCTCCGTTTGATGCATCCATTTTGTAAATTTGATAAACAAGATAAAACATATAACCACTTCCAATTATCTGCATCACAATGATTATTTTCGGTATAATCGTTATAAGAATCGTGTTCAGCAAAGCAGAAATAACAAGTAATGAGGCAAAACCAATTGTTGCTCCAAACGAATATTTCATTGCCTTTTTTACACCGAAATTATGCACCGTGGATAATATGACGATATTGGTAGGTCCAGGTGTAAACGTAGCAATCGTACAGTAAATCAAAAAAGATGTAAAATCCATGAGAATACTCCTTTCAAGCTCTTCTCATAGCCTACATCTTAAAATGGAATTCCTATAGTATATTATTGCAGAAGTAACGAATATTTCGCTATGGTTCTATGTGGCAAATATTTTGGAGTTTCATTGAATAGAACAAAGTTAGGTCTGAACTTGTTTATATCCAACCAATATTTCAAAATCATATTTCCCTAATCTTATTGAACTATCCTGCCGATTGGCTTAAAAGAACAGAAATGAAGTTGACTTACGATTTGAAGATGGAGTCGATACTCTCTCTAACGTAATCTAATATCCAGTGATTATAGTTTAAGTAAAGTTCCTGGAGAGGTGCCGTTGTGTTTGAAACTATATCTAAACCTCTGCTGTCATATAAATAAAAAATCGTATTACGAGTTGTATTCACGAAAAATATTCTATGATACGCGAAGAGAAACATTGCAGGTTTAATATCTGATGTTTTGCAACTCAGCACATAACGGAACGATATCCATTCATCATCCTCTTCATCAGATACCGTAAAGCTGTTACAAATAAGTTTTTTTAAAGTTTCCTTGCTTTTAACGCCTTTTTTAAAAAATTTTATCTTGTAAGGCTTACTCTTCCTTCTAAAGCTAAGAAATAAAACAATAAATATTTCATCACTTTCACTGTGCGTTTCTTTAAATAGTTGAGTAGTACGATAGAGAACTTGTTCTCTGTATTTTTCATCAGAAACCAAAGGATCCGGGTCACCGATCTCAAATCGAATGCCTACATCCGCGTTATAAAATAGAGGGGATTCCAATTTGAGTCCTAGAAACTTATCATTGAGAAAACGATCAAGTAATGCTGTCACTCATTCTCCCCCTTTCCACGAAAAGAACTATAGTATTTGACTTCTTAGGTTCCAAGACTCTTCTGCCAAATCAAGCAGTGCCTGAGTGACTAACAACAGATGACTTGATTTTTCTTTTTGCTTTGTTTTATCGTCTACTTCTAAGTTACTAAGCATCTTATCAATAACCATGATAAACCTAAGCGATGCGCTCGCAGTAAAACCGAAACGGGCAAGCGTGAAATCCCCGTCCCATCCCTCATCCCTGAGTCCTTGCATATAGTTTAGAAATAATTCTTCCTTATACTCTGCTACCTTGTTAACTGGAACTTTCTTTTTTAATAACGCATATCCAAACATTCGACCAAGCTCTTCCCCTACACCTGAAATACTTGCAAACTGCCAATCAATCGCTATTAATGAATCATTTCCATTCAGTTGCTCTATAAAAATGTTATCCCAGTGTACGTCTTGATGGGCAAATACACGAGGCAGTAATTCTAATGTCTCCAGCAAGCTGTTTACTCGGTCTCTATTGATACGATAAAGCTCCCACATAGAGCTCTTACCATTAAAATCAATCAAGTAAGAATCCCAAATAACTTTTTGCTCCTCAATGGGTTTAGCATAAGCAGCACACACCTCCACCCAAGAACGCATCCAATTGTGGCATAAAAAAGATTCAGTTGGGAGAGGTGTCCCTGTTATGTATGCGCCATTGTATTTTCCAAGTAAGTAGGATATTTTACACATGTGCTTGAATGACCATTCGCTTTGGACATTTTCAATAGCTATATCCTCGAGCCATATCGAGACATTTTCATCCGGATGCTCTTCTACTGTATAGCATAAGGGAGCCCTTATACCAAGTGGCAATTGATTCAGAATCACTGAACGATAAACCAGAGCTTCGCGTTTCCAGTAGTAGTAGTGATTGACTTGATTACGCATAGGATCAGGTTTTAATATCTTGAGTATCATTGTATAATTTTGCTTTCTATCATTGTCCAGAGCTATACAAGATATCCTATAAACCGAACTTTCTTCCTTGTTTTTTCCAAGAGGATTGCAATTCCACGATAATAACTGTAAATTTTGAGAAGCTACAACTCGCCGTAATAGTGACTGTAAGTAATCAGGGTCAATTTTAATATCTTTTTCCGTTTTTGCGGTTATCATTATGAACAGACCTCTGTTTCTTCAAAATATATACATTTAAAATACGTGAAACGGTCCACGATTCTTTCCTGACAATTGCGTTAACTTCCAGCTTACTTAATGAAAAAGGAAGCAGTCGCCATAGCAAACTGCTCCTTATTTGTCCAACTATCTTACCTTGTTAGCATAATACCTTTTTTATAATGACTTCAGTAGTTCTTTTAAATCATCCGTCTTATTGCTTGTCAAAATTGGAATATATTCAGTTATTTTTTCAACATCCCAGTTCCACCACTTCAAAGTATTGAGAATATCAATAGTCTCCTCGTCAAATCTATAACGGATTAATTTTGCTGGGTTACCTCCAACAATGGAATAAGACAGAACATCTTTAGTTACAACTGCGTTAGTTGCGATTATCGCACCATCACCAATATGAATCCCCGGCATAATTGTAGCATTATAGCCTATCCAAACATCGTTCCCTATAACTGTATCCCCTTTGAAACCACCACTTAGATTCTTTAGGCCGGCTTCCCACTCTCCTCCAAATGCCCCAAAAGGAAAGGTTGTAAACGAGTTTGTATTATGATTCCCACCATTCATAATAAATTTGACGTTTGATGCTATAGCGCAAAATTTTCCGATTTTCAGCTTATCACCGATAAAATCAAAATGATAAAGAACGTTTTTCTCAAAGCCTAACGGATCATTATTATCGTCATAATAGGTGTAATCTCCAACTTCAATATTTGGATTAACCACTATATTTTTAAGAAAACATAAGCTTCTGATATCCTTCATTGGGAAAACACTTTTTATATCTGGACCTATCAATTAGCGACACTCCTAAAATATATTTTTTAACTTCACCAACAATATTCTCTTTTTTATTAACATTTTATTTTTCATTTGATCCTTCAGTTAGTTTAATAGCCACAGCGGTTACTAATCAATAAAATACCAAAAAAAGAAAAAAGTTGGCTTATGTCTACTTTCTAAGTATTTCCTTACCTATCTGGTTTCGGATTTATTTCTAACCTTTTAAGCTTTCTGCCGCTTTATATCCTGTCTTGGAGGAAAGCCAAACATTCGCGAATACTCTCGACTGAATTGCGAGGGGCTTTCATAGCCTACTCGAAATGCGACATCAGTGGCATCTGTTAACTCGTTTAAAAGCAGGCGACGAGCTTCCTGCAGTCTCAGCTGTTTTTGGAACTGAATTGGGCTCATAGCCGTTACTTCTTTAAAATGCCTATGAAACGAGGAGACACTCATATTCGCTATTTCGGCAAGCTCTTCAATCCGGAAACTGCGATCATAATGATTCATGATCTGCTCAATAACCTCTCTAATTTGGTGGATTGAGCTGCCCTCCATTACAATTTGTTTTAAAACATTTCCATTCTCACCTTCCAGCACCCTATACAGAATCTCCTTCGTAATTAATGGAGCAAGAACCGGAATATCTTTAGGATTATCTAACATACGAGCTAACCTGAGGACCGCATCCAACAAAGTCGATTCCATCTGGCTGACAAACATTGCCCGCTTTGGATCAACTTTCGAGTTCACTTGATTTTCAGACTCATGTAGAACCTCTAAGATTTGGCTTGGTGTAAATTCAAGTTTAAAACCCAGATACGGCGCGTCGGGAGACGCTTCAGTAACTTGGGCTGTGACCGGCAAGTGAACAGTTGCAACAAGATACTCAGCAGGACTGTATCTATAGCACTCCTCCGCCAGCCATACTTCCTTCGCACCTTGGACAACTATACATAAGGAAGGTTTGTATACTCCATGCCTGGGTACATTAACATTTGAGATATGGATGAAAAATAAGGATGGAATAGCGGTAGGATGCACACCGTCTTTTCCAGAATAACGCTTAATGATTTCGGCGAGTTCATTCTGCTGTTTCATAATTATCTCAGACATTGGCCCCTCCAACGACGTTATTTTTATAGTTCAATTATAGACCATATGCATTTGTTACATAAGCGGTAGTGAGAGGATTAGGCAAACATTTGATACGAATGGGATAACTGTCTCTTTTTAATCCAGTGCATAATAAGGTTGTAATCGGTAAATATACAACGAATCATTTGATAAGGAATTTGCTAATTTTTAGCTCCCTGCACTTACACACTAAATAATGGAGGTCTTACCGTGCAAAAAGTAATTCTAAACAATGGTGTTGAAATGCCTACTCTCGGTTTTGGTGTTTTTCAGATTCCAGATGCAAATGAATGTGAAGAAAGCGTTCATGAAGCTATTAAAGCAGGTTATCGCCTGATTGATACGRCTGCCTCTTATTTAAATGAGGAAGCGGTGGGTAGAGCAATAAAACGGAGTGGCATAACAAGAGAAGAGTTATTTATCACTACAAAGCTTTGGGTACAGGATACAGGTTATGAGCGCACAAAGAGGGCATTTGAACGATCACTAACAAGATTGCAGCTTGATTATCTGGATTTGTATTTAATTCATCAGCCCTTTGGCGATGTGCATGGCTCTTGGCGCGCTATGGAGGAGCTCTATCGTGAAGGAAAGGTCCGTGCAATTGGCGTAAGTAACTTTCATGAGGATCGGCTAATAGATTTGATTATTCATAATGAAGTTGTTCCTGCCGTAAACCAAGTGGAAACACACCCTTTCAACCAGCAAATCGAAAATGCAGCCTTCATGAAAGAGAACAATGTTCAGATCGAGTCTTGGGCGCCATTTGCTGAAGGGAAAAATAACTTGTTTCAAAATGAATTATTGGTAGCTATAGCCGAAAAGCATAATAAATCCGTTGCTCAGGTTGTTTTGCGTTGGCTAACACTAAGAGAAGTCGTTGTCATTCCAAAGTCGGCTCGTAAAGAAAGAATTGTCGAAAACTTCAATATCTTTGATTTCGAATTGGACCCTAAAGATATGGAGTCAATTGCTGCATTAGATACGAAACAGAGCCAGTTCTTTTCACATCGGGATCCTGAAATGGTGAAATGGATCGGCACCAGGAAACTTGATATCTAGCTATCCTGGGTGGGAAGAAGGAGGATTAAAGATTGCACGCACGATTAAAGAAATTGTTCGAAATTAAAGGATACCGTTTATTAGTCATCTGCATGCTGATGATCGGAATCGGAATATCGATTACAACTCCTTATCTAGCTCTGTATTTCACAGAAGATTTAGGGATGACTACCGGGGCATTCGGCGTGTTCATGGCAGTAAGTTCGTTAAGCGGTATCTTGGTGAACACGCTCATTGCCAAACGTCCGATGCGGTCTAGACCGAAAATGGATATTGATTGCAGCAATGCTTTCGTCTGCTTTGGTGTATGCTGCGTATTTGACATTCGATAACTTCTTTATTCTGCTGATTTTGGTCAGTATATTGAGTGGATTTGGTGCTGCCTCCATACCGCAAATTTATGCTTATGCACAGGAATCTGCCAATGAAAGCAAATCCGACGACAAAACGTTAGCGATGTCTGCATTACGTTCTCTGATCTCTCTAGGCTTTCTAATCGGACCATTGGCAGGGACTCTCCTTTTGGCGGCGATTGGGTATAGCGGTCTCTTTCTGGTGACATCCGCCATCTATCTTACGACAGCATCTCTTATATTCCTGTTTCTTTCAAGCCGGAAAGCAAATCCAAAAAAAATGGGTTGAGCAACACAGTAGGTACCTCTTTGCTCATTAACAGGCAGATCAGGCTGCCGTTTATCGCTTTTATTTTTCTGTTCACGGTTAACGCGATGAATTTAATCAATACGCCGCTCTTTATTGTGAACGAGCTTCAAGGCACGCATACGGATGTTGGATTAGTGGTCGGTATTTGTGCCGGCCTTGAAATTCCCATTATGCTGATCTTAGGTGCGTATGGTAGAAAGATATCAAATCATACTCTTTTAATGTTTGGCAGCATTATTGCTATTTTCTATTTCGTCACCTTAGGTGTTTCGAACGATCCGATTCAACTGATTATAGCGCAGCTTATGCAGGCAACGTTTGTGGCAATCGTAATGGGCAATGGACTTAGCTATTTCACGAATATGATGCCTGATTCACCGGGAGTAGCTACAACGCTATATACCAACGCCTCCACTATTGGTAGGCTGGCAGGAACGCTCGGCAGTGGTATCATTGCCCAGTTTACAGGATTTCGATCGGTGTATTGGATTTGTCTGGTGATTGTGATTTTATCATTAGTCTTGTTATGGCGAACAAAATCAGAAGTAGGAGAAGAAATTCGATTATCCATTTGAGACCTATAGCTTGTACTGTTTTGACGTCGGTCCTTATAACTCATAACGCTGCTCAATTGAACTAGCTTGCCTGTTAATTAAATAAAATGAGCGGGCCACCGCAGCGCCTGCTCATTGTAATTCTTACTCATGTACAAATCATTTAAAAGAAAATCTAGGACGAAAAACAAAGTCTCTGTTAAACGGCAGTTAAAGTTATTTTTTAATTTTCTCTGATTCGAAGTCGTCTACGATTATATTAATAATTTTATATGATTCGTCTGCAATAGCTTTGTTAGTATTTTTATTACCATTGTAGGTTATTAACGCCTTCCATAACGCCCATCCTCTTGCTCGGTTCCAAGTTCCTTCATCCATATTTAATACACTTTTGAATATCTTTCTACTCTCTTCATCAAAAAATGTCCAAGCCATTGCAGCATCACAAGCGGGATCACCAACTCCCAATATACCGAAATCAATGACTGCATAAAGTTTTCCGTCTTGAATGAGTATATTTCCTGGTGCAATATCACCATGGACCCAAACCGGCTCCATTTCCCATTTAGAATCAAGGGCCGATTCCCAAATTTCTTTTAATACCTGTTCATTAAAAACATCTTTATTATTCTCAATTGCATATCTTGACTCTCCATCGTATACAGCTATAGATCCGCCTCTATAGAAATTATGCTCCCCAGCTAACGGACCTTCACTAGCATCAATGGATTGTAATTCAATTAAAAAAGAACCCAAGTCTATTGCCAATTGGTTAAGATCATTTAAATTTTCCTGAGACAATGTCTCTCCTTCCAACCATTTGTTGATTGACCATGGCCAAGGATATTCTTCACTAGGATTCCCCTTAGCTATTGGCATGGAAATGGGTAAAGAAAGTTTTTTTGATAACAATGGCAGCCACTTTTGCTCTTTCTCCACTTGAGGTGCATAGGATACTGCACTTGGCAATCTTATACTCATATGTTCACCTAAATGAAAAGTTCTATTATCATTCCCACTAAATTTTACAGGTCTGATTTCTAACTCAGACCATTCTGGGAATTGTTCATTTATTAATTTTACAACAACATCAACATTTATATTTTTCATTAATTACCTCTCTAACATTTCAAATTTTTTAGGAGTTTAAATTTTATTTTTAAATAAGTGCACTAACATGTTTATCAATCTCTATTCTTCCGTTAGCTTAACCAGGCTATGTATTTTGATGGTCCTTGTGAAGAAAATTTACATACTCATCCTTCGTTAAACCGAACAAGATGGAATCATGATATTTTCCGTTTATGTAAAACACTTGACGCCTGATTCCTTCTTGAACACACCCTACTTTTCTAAGCATACTAGCCGATGGCTCATTTCCTTCAAGAACATAATCATTGAATTTATTTAGTCTACGCTCGAAGAAAGCATATCTTAGGAGCATGTGTACTGCCCTGGTTCCATATCCTTTACCTCGGTAGGGTTTATCAATCACGATGCCTATGCTGAATGTTCCATTCCTCTCGTCAATGCTATTTAAATTAATACCGCCTACACTTACACCATTCAGGTCTTCAATGGTAAACATAATTCTACTGTTCGTTGATGAAAAGTCCGTATTTTCCTCAACAAATCTTTTTGCTTCAGAAATTGTAGGCGGCAATTCTATTGTACATTCTAACAATCGACGCGCAGGAGTGTCATATCCACTTACATAACAGCTTTCCCAATCTTCTAGTGAAATTCCCCGCAATCGTATAGCTTCGTCTTGCCAAAAGTAAGTGCTGTAGTCTATTTCTTGCACAGATACACCTCCACATAATGATTAATTGTTATAATTATAACTAGTAAATTCAATGCGTAGTTAGTAATTTTCGGTTATAACTATTTTGCCCGTTAGCTTAATAAAAAAAAACAGGCCACCGCAGTGCCTGCTCATTCTTCTATGCTATTCAATCACCATATCTGTTAGATTAACGACCTAATTATACAAACAGCTATTCTTCTCGTTTTACTTTTTTTCGTCGAGAAAGTGATATTCCCCCAAAGCCACTGATGACAGCAATGTAAAAACCTATATCATACCACCAGCCAGAGTTGTAAATTTCATATACTCTAATATCGTGATTGAAAATGCCAATAATAATTGAAATAGGAGCAACCCAGCCATGCCATATCCCCCAGAAAAAACCTGCAGGATTTTGAGCATTATTCACGCCATCTCCAGGTACACAACCCGTTAATGAAAGAACAGTAAAAGTCATTAGTACCATTATTAATAAATACCTTTTTTTCATATCTCGTCACCGTCCAATAACAAGTTTAACGAAGCAAGTTTGTAGAATATAAAATTTCCTTTCTATACTATGGAGACTAATCTCAAAATATTCTACAATTTCTTTTCCCTATATTGATCATGCTGCCAACCTTTAAATATCTGAGATGTCCTCGCTTTCAAAGCGCTCCGTACGTCAATGGGTTCTCGCCACGCTACATGCTATACCAATACATCGGATGCTCTGCGATTTGATCAAATCCAAGTTTATTGGCAAGAGATATCGATGCTTGATTATCTGAATGACAACTCCAGTTTGGTAGTAGTCTTTTACTCCGACATTCATTGATAAACTCGATACCAACTTTTGTCGCGAGCCCTCTACATTTATGTTCCTCAATTGTAATAATATCAATCTCAGCAAAACCTCTGCCAACGTAAGGAGATGAACAAACGCTTATGATTTTATTCTCTTTTGTAATAAAATGTCCGATGCCGCGCTCATTAAAATGCTCGTTGGAATCCCACACTAGCTTATAGTATGTGTAGAAATCCTCGCGATATCTATTCGAGATATCATCGTTTAGCGCTTCATATTGCAGTCCTTCATCGATGTTTATATGTATGTCTTTACTATTTTCAATAAACTTTTGATCATTAAATCGGAAATAAGTACGTTTTATTTTATTTGCATGTTCTAGTTGATATTTCTGGAAAGCTCTTTCCCATTCGTCTGTGAACATCGCCAGTGCATAGAACCCAATGTGGTTGTCCTTATGATTTAGAAAGTTCGCTACAGCATCATTAAATCTGCAATCTGAGGCATTACCAACTAAACAATAAAATCCACCGCAACTTGTAAGAAAAGCAGCAGACGGATATAATCTACTGTTTACAAATATCCTTCCATTTTGCACATGTTCAATTACAGAAAAGGCAAAGACTGCTTTGTTTTGGATTTTTGAAAACATCGGTAATACTTTAGTAAATTCGTTCCTACTCAACTCGAGCATAACCCACCTCATTAAATATGCTTTCATTATTTTTCGATCATAGATTCAGTTACCATTAATTTTTTGATCTACCCATTAGATTAATAAAATTAGCAGGCCATTGAAGCGCCTGATCATCCATTTATGTTATTTAACTAATGTTTCCTGTTAGTTAAACAAATTTTAGGGAGCTAGTCCTTATTTCTTAGCTTATTAAAATGATTTATTGTAGATTTCATATCATCTTCATTATTCAAATCAACTAGTTTACGAAGTTTCATGCTCCAGCAATTCAAATTCAAGGAAGCGCATAACAACCTACATATTCGTAATGCTTCTGTTACACTACCCTCTCCATTATAAACATTAGTTCTGACAGATATCTCTTCAGCCTTTTCTGATTCGGTTCCTGTATTTAGTTCGATCTCAACTTTGTATATCCCATCATCATAGAGAAAATAACACGCATCATTAAATGAATTCCAAGATTTCAAAGTTGGTTCATTCTTTATATAAGCTGAGTTTTTGAGTAATTCTACTGTTTGAACAAAGTCGAAATTATTCTGCCCAACAAACTCCATCCCATCTTCAGTAACGGTTGGTTCATTTCCAAATGGAAATAGAATAAACTGATAATCTCCGATAGCCACAGTAATCGCCTCCAAATATGGAAAGTGAACAATTTACAATTGTTGATCGTTCAATCAAGCTAACGAAAAACATCGATTAGCTTATTCAAAACGATGTATTCCAACACAACTATTCCTATGCAAAAAAGTATAAAAAACTGAAGTCTCGCTGTGTTAATTCTATCCTTCCAGTATTCCCCTCTAAAAAATGAGATTATGTTAGGAGTGAACGTATGCCGAATAGATTCGTTATAATCATTTTCATCCACAAAGAAAATACGGAACAGAAATTTATATATTGGAATATTTAAAAGAAATAAAACAATAATCATAACCAGTTCAAAAGTCAAATTGTYTTCCTCCAAATATATCTTTACCTTATTTTACAATATATGATTTTGTTCATGCATAACAGACTGATCCATCATATGGATCAAGGAACTAGCTGCCGATGTGGGAGTATAGTGATACGTATTAAATTTCCTTCCATTATAACGTCTTATTTAAAAAGTTTGTGATCATTGCATTAAGGTGCTCTCAAAGTAAATTAATCTATCAAAATTGGACTAATAAATAATCATCACTCGTAGGATTTTCCGGCAGAGAGAATAATTGCGAAAGTACGCCAATCTGGCTCAAGATTAGTCCCTGAATCTTCAAGCCACGCCTTCATCCCTTCTAAAAATGATTCCAAATTCGGATTTTCCCAATCATTTTTATTTGTATCCAAATCGCTCATTAAAGAAGCTACAAAATGAAGCATATCCTCTTTTGTTTTTACCTCATAAGGGTTTAAGCTCATTGTACTGAATCACCTCAGGAAAAATTGTTAGTTTTATTTTTTTGTTACCCAATTTTAACACATATTGGAACCATACTGCCCGACAGTAAAAAACAAGAATAAGCAAAAAAACTTCCCCGCAGTACCCTGCAGAGAAGTTCTCTCTAATAAAATATCTTCTCATTCCGTTATAGTTGCTGCTTTGTAACATCTCAAATTATTGATTTTTAAAATATTGCACATGCTCAGACACCCACTGGGCAAAGGTGCGTGCTGGGCGGCCAGTGACCTGTTCGACGGTAGGAACCACTGTATACGCAGATTTAGGAGGGTTGGCATGCCAGCCTATTACAAAGTTAATAACATCCTCTTGAGCTCCCATATTCCGCATGCGTTCGCGCGCTTGCTCTTCGGTGAGCACGACGAATTGGATATCCTTCCCGATTGCAGTACTGATCGTGCGAACCTTTTCTGGTATCGTTAACACTTCAGGTCCAGTCAACGTATAGATTTTACCTGCATGACCGGTATTGGTCAGTGCGGTTGCAGCGACACTAGCGATGTCGGCCGGGTGAATCATCGCATCCAAAGAATCAGCAAACGGCTCCTTCACAATGCCTTCCGAGCGAATGGACTCTGCCCAGATAAGTGTATTGGACATAAACTCTGGAGGCGGCTGGAGAAAGGTCCACTCCAAGCCGCTCGCTTCCACGGCCTGCTCCACGGGTCCGTTCACACCGCTCCACAATACTGTGACTCGTTCTACTCCAGCTTTCTTGGCCAGTTCAACAATTTCGGGTCCAGTCTGCAGCGGGCCAAAACCTTCACTGTTAAAAGTGATTAAGTGCATGCTTGTAACGCCCTTCAGCACGGGCACAAGAGACTCTGGAGAAGCAAGATCGCCATATACGACCTCAACCTCTTTGGGGAAATTTGCTTTTGCCGGGTTACGCGTCAACGCACGCACATTATGACCTGTTCGGACGAGTTCTTCAACGATATAGCGACCCACATTTCCGGTTGCTCCTGTTACTAAAACCGTCATGGCTCAGCCTCCTTGATTTCTTTTATCTTGGTGGTTTTTCATTAAATTGATTTGCTTTTTCAAGCTTAATTCCGCATCTGCTAAAACATTCTGTTGTCGAATAACTTCATCCAGTTTTGTTTCATAGATTTGAAGTAATTCATCACAATACTCATCTTTTTCGCCGAATTCGTCGTTATCGGGATATTGGCAATACATAATATCTTTTATCTGATCCGTTGTAAGTCCTAAATTAAGATAGAGTTGAATCGTATGAATGACTTCGACAATAGAATCATCAAATTCGCGATAATTATTGTCGAGACGAGAAGCGGTTATCAACCCTTTTTTCTCGTAATGTCTTAAGGATCGAATACTAGTGCCGGTCTGTTTCGCTATTTGACTTATTTTCATTTTCATAGCTCAACCTCCTTTCTTTGTATTCTTAGTTCATCATAAAGTATGACACTAGTGTTATAGTCAAGTCCCTTTTAATAAAATGAGCAGGCCACCACAGTGTCTGCTCACATTTTTTATATTTCAACTATTGTATCCCGTTATCTCAACAACCAATATATCCGTAGCCAGCCTTGTTATAAAAATAATTAGAACCCTTCAATACTATTCAGATTGTCTCTCACGTTCCATCGCCTCAAGTACTTCGAGTTTTTGCTCATACTGACGAATTAGGGCTGAATCTGGCCCATTGCGGTGTTTTTCGATGAACGCTTGAAGCGCTTGGCGGTATTGCGAAATGAATTTTGAGTTGCCGGAGTTTGTTGCAAGCTTGGCTTCAGCTTTTATAATCGGTTTCAAATCCTTATTGATTATCCATTTCTTCCCGTATTCTGACTTATCGCTCATGATGAGGAGATTACGTTCGAAACCTGGAACATACTTGGCGACGAAAACTTCATCCTTAGGCGGAATAAGAATGGCATTACGCAGCGGATAAATACTGGCGGACATGGTAGTGAAACTCGCCTCCATATCTTGCCCCTCGGAGGTTTTGAGGACCGCTTCGTACTTCCAAACATATTGATCATTGTAAAGGGAGTTAGTTTCCTCTGCGTAAACAATGATTGCAGTACTTTCCGTTCCAACTGCGTTAAGAAATAATGAGTTTAGATAATGCGTGATAAAAATGTTGAGAATTGCTGCCAGAAGCCCCAAAGACGGCAGTATGAAAAACCATTTTCCATGATTACGCCATATCGATAAGAAGATCCCCATGGCAAAGCTGAAAAATAAGATTATCAACAATGACCAGAACGGGTGATGCGTCAGGAAATACAATACAGCCGAGATTATATACATGTATTTTACTCACCCCTCATGGTTATACTATGCCAGCCCTATTGTTGTATTCTAATGCGTTCTTGTTTGCCATGACCTTGTTCGACTATCAGCGGCTTCTTATCTAAATAATAATCCCACCCATTTGCAATTGCATATTTAATCAATCGTTCGCCGTTCTTAGGCATATGAGGGTTGAAGTGCCATCTTTCCATCTAAAGAATCTCGATAACAATTAGTAATTTAAAAATTCGTTAGATATACTGAACTATCCTGCTCGTTAGCTTAATAACAAGAATGAGCAAAAAAACCTCCCCGCAGCATCCTGCAGAGAGGTTTATTTTCAGTTTGATTGGGTCAAAATTTCGACTTTTTTGGTTCCCTATTGGCTTCGCCATAAATTCGTTCCGCTTTAAAGTAAATTCAGCGCCTTCAGCAAAGCCCATTCACTGGATTTGAAGCCTTCTATTGAAAAATGAGCATCTGGAAACATCGGGGACAAATGATGGTACCCAGGGTATACATGTAATTCCACTAACACACCATCAAAGACCAGTTGTTTTGCAAATAATAAGGCTTCATCGATGAATAAATCAATGCTGCCTATACTTATATAAGTGGGTGGCAAACCGGCTAGTGATTTTGCACGCGCAGGCACGTAATACTCACTAACCTCTTCATGACCGGGTTCATGCCCTAAAACAGATTTCCAGCCAAAATAATTGCTTCCTTTTGTCCAAACAAACTCACCCGCATAGGGATGTTCTGGCGCAAAACTTGTACGGTCATCAAGCATTGGATTACGCAGCCTTAGATGATGAATATCAAATTCCTTTTGGTCACGAATGTAAATGGCTAGACCCGCTGCTAATCCTCCACCTGCGCTGCTGCCGGATATGGCCACTTTTTGAGAATCGATCGCTAATTCCTTAGCATGCTCAATACACCATTTAAGGCCCGAATAACAATCCTGTAGCTGACTAGGCTGAGCATGCTCTGGTGCCAAGCGATAATAGACAGATACACAGCAAAAACCATGCTGGGAAGCAAGCGAAGCATTAGCTGTACGATCACCAATCGGACTTCCCATAACCATACCGCCGCCGTGAATAGAATAAAATAATGGCAACTTCTTGTGCTTTGGCTGGATTGGTTTAATGATCTCTATGCGAATATCTGGGCCTCCAAAATAACTTGGTACTGTTTTTTCTTCAAAAGTAACTGGGAACAACTGCGTAACATCTATTTGCGGCAGCATTTTTGCTTGATTTGTGCGCGATTCTATTAACATTGATTCAGAAAGATCAGTTGTTGGAAATAAATCAACAGCGCTGATAATTTCTTGATCAACTAAATGTCTGCTTCTGTTTTTTTGCTCACTCATGATTTTTAATTTCCTCGCTTTCTATTTATACACATCATTCATTATGATGTGCTGCTCATCGTTTTATGCACAAATCAGAGCCCTTTCTAACTTTCTTTCGTCAGCTAATTTCCAACTATCATGTACACTCTCACATGCTAAACCTATTTTAAATAATGTAGACAGCTATTCATATGTCAACAATGGCTTAGATTCATTGTTAACACAAAAAAGGCACTGATGAGAAATTCTCACCAGTGCCCGTTATTCTTTATTCATTATGTGAATACACAATTCTCTTAATCGTATCTATGGAGAGGAAATATTCCTTCGAAAGCTGCTCGATACTACTCTTACTCATAAAAGCATTTCTAATAGCGGCATTTCGCTGATCCAGTAATTGTCTACCACCGCTCAAGCTTCCCCAGTTTTTATATTCCTTTTCTTGCTTAGGAATGTAAAGAGCCTCTCCTTGAACATACTTTTGAATTTCCATAATTAGCTCTTCAGGCAATATCTTTGTTGCATTAATATATTTCAACTTCGCCCGCTCCTTATTTTGACAATTAAAAATAAGGTGCAAAGCCAAAATATTAGAAAAGCTTATTCAGCGCTATAAAATGTTTCGCCCCACGCAAAGTAACGCTTTTCCAATAACAGGCTTTGCATGAGTGGAAGAAGTACCAGATAATCTTAAGAGATTTTCCATCAGTAAGCACCCCCTTTTCCTAACAAGTATAACATAACTTCAAATGGAGAAGATCCGCATAGAGAAAACATGAAATAAGCCTTTAACCATACGATAAATCGGCTTGTATTAATTTCATATTGATGTGTGCTTGGAAATAGAAGTAATTATTATATCCCAGTCATCATAATGAAGTTCATGTCCACTACCCTCCAATGTCAGTAAAACCGCATCCGGAATTTCATTAGCAAGATTTTCTCCATGTTTATAAGGGATAATGGGATCTTCAGTACCGTGTACAATCAGAGTAGGTGCAATGATTTCACTCGTCCTAACCAGATAGGATTCCCCACCTGCCAATAAGGCGTGATTACCCATGCTGGCGATATTGTTGCTTCTAACAAATTCTTTTTCCGCCAATGCGCCAATGCTCTTCTCATCAAAAACATGCTTTGAACCGACCAGAATCTTTGATCTATTAATGGCAAATTCGACTACCGATTGTTTGTTCGTCCAATCTACAGCCCCCATATTCGAGAAAAACTCCATAACCCTTTCCTCCATCGGAGGGAGATGCGGAGCAAAATTGGACGTTGAAACGAGGGTAATGGTTTTAACCCTCTCCGGATGCCGCAGAGCGATCATTTGAGTCAACATACCGCCCATGGACATGCCTATGAT
Organism: Paenibacillus sp. 01T424; assembly: GCF_056398745.1. NCBI lineage: Bacteria > Bacillati > Bacillota > Bacilli > Caryophanales > Paenibacillaceae > Paenibacillus > Paenibacillus sp. 01T424. The sequence continues at coordinate 75,531 of NZ_JBFTPZ010000047.1, forward strand.
ATGAGCTTGCTCAATCTTATAAGCATCCAATACTCTTATTGCATCATCTGCCATATCTTCAAAAGTATAACCCGGTTGACCAGGCTCATAAGTTGTTGAACGTCCAACATCTCGGTTATCATAACGAATGATAAAACGTCCTGCATCTGCCAAACGCTGACAAAATTCTTCTTCCCACCAAATCAAGGAGGATTGAGCCCCCATAATTAGCAAGATGGCCGGATGATCTGGATTTCCGAAACTGTCTGCACATATATTAATCCCATCTACTTTTATTAGTTGTTCGTTCATATGGAACCCTCCAATATTTCTTACAAAATAAAAAAACACAGGCCATAGGCCTGTGCGCATACTGTAATCGAAAAAGAATTTGAGAATGAACACAGTATTATGATTACCCTATGGAAGACTATCAGTCCAATCATCGGGTAGATCATAAAAGGTTCAATCCATTTCCTTTGTATCTAGTTTATATGGCATAAAGGTAGGGTTCCCCCTCTCCCCAATGATATAAAACTAAACTAGGTTACCGTGAAGGCAAACTAATCTTCGATTACGATGCACACAAAATAGTCTTAAACCACAAACCAATTCATTGTGCAAAAAGTATCGAAGAATTAGATCAACACACGTAACCCCTCCGTTCGTATAAGTTAAATTTATGCTAACATATGGCAAAGTCATATGTCAAATACTAGGCGGTTTCCTTTGTGTTAACCTTTATCCTAGTTTCAAAAAGCTATGTTGCCTCTTCCCTTATGTTTTTTGAAATTTTCGCAAATTGATTTACATACCCTGCCAGATAAATAGCGCAGCGCCAACAATTTGACGTTTTTTCTACGCTCAGCATTATTGGGCATATGCTTAAAATAGATCGGTTTCTCAAAACGCTAATCATATGGTCAGCCTGTTTTTTGAATCTTTCCTTTAAGTAACCTAAATACTTTTATTGTTTTTTCAGAGAAACCTTGAAAGAAATCACTTAGATATTTTTGGACAAGGAACCGTACCAAACTAAAGAATAAAGAAATAACTATTATAAACACAAATAGTTTTATTCCTGTTTCTATATATACCATTTAGATAACGCCCTCCTATTCAATTATCATTATATACTAATACATCGATTGATCTGGAACATGTCGATAACAACCGCTATCCGGACATTTAGCTGAAAAGGCTATCGCTTATAGCGGTAGCCCTTTGTGAATGAATTCTTATTATCCGATAGTTTAGAGAATTATTTTCTTTTTATTAATTTATGAATAATCGAAGGCTTTAAACCAGCTTGAATAAGCAATTTAATATTGAAACCCGACTTCCCATAGCTTAAACGATACCAATAGTAATTTATGTATTCTATCACGGAAAAAACATAAATCAACATACCAAAAAATAAGTCTCTTTTATTCTGTGCAAGCATTAACAACAAAATAACAATTATCACAGCCAAAAGAAAATTAATTCTTCTAAGCATGATTAGGATTTTCCGCATTAACAATGATTTCTCTTTACCTAATGATTGAGATCTAAATACCCAATACAGCACACCTTGAATTAATTGCAACACAAGAAATGAAAACGCAAGCAAGCTTGCGAATCCTAAATCTAGATACAGTTTAAATACAACAAAAAAAGAAATAGCCGCTACTAACTCACCAAAAGCTAGATTCAACAGGTGTTTTCTTAGTTTTCTCATAAAACTCCTTATAAAGATCACAAACACCAACTGTTTTAGATCAATTAATGTATTCATTTTACAACAGTATCTTGTTAACGATGAGCTACCACGCGGCAGCCCCTTCGGTGTTCAACTAACGTCCCCCATCCCTTAGTCATATTCGTTCAGGTAAAGTCCAGGTTGTTATTATTTCTTAACCTAATCACTTTCTCTTTGTATTTTTTCAACTTGGCTTCGAAACCGCTTCTATTTTGTTCAAAATCCTTTGTCCATTTATACATCATCTTCAACATCAGGATGTCTGGCTTATAATGACACTTTTCAATACCAAGATTTTGCTTAAGAAATCTCTTTAGGATTCTTATCCTTCGCGTCCACAATGGAGTATCAAGAAATATGATTGTATCGGCCATTTCATACAAACATTGATAGGACTCTCTATCTGTTCCTTCAAATATCCATGTACCGTGTATATCTATTTCCTTTATAACCTCAATTTGTTCTTCTGCTGAACGTTTATATCGTCCCATGGGTGTTTGATGATGGACTATGGAGTCAAGTTCATAACAAGGTACACTAACTTTCTGCGATAAGCGTTTAGCCAATGTCGTCTTACCACTAGCTACAACTCCAATAATGAAGATCTTTTTCATTCCTATTCTAGCTCCCTGCAACGAGCATATTTGATTTAAATGACTTCTCTATTGACAACAGGGATTCCTTCTAATGCAATTTTGGCAAGATATCGGATCACGGTTATAGAACGAATACTCATTAGCGTAACCTGCCCGTTAGATTAACAGCTGCCGTGGCTAAACTGCAACCCGAAAGATAGACACTTTAGAAAGAGTGATCATCTTTCGGGTTTTGTCTAGTCAGGGTAATGATCAGAAAGTGCACCTATACCCTCTAGTACAAATCCGAGAGATACCTCATTATGTTGTAAATAATCCATAGTTATTTTATCAAGCATATTTTTAAGTACTTGTTTAAAAAATGCTTTGAAAAACGTTCATACTCGACCTAAGCAGGGGAGAAATCCTGATCAAAGGTCTATTTTATGACAAAGCAACTTCCAGTATAGTTCCATATGTAAGATAATACTAGGAGGTTTTAACGCATGACAGAAGCCGTTTTGAAGCTTCGCAACGTGACCAAATCGATTGGCGGACGTAAGATCGTCGACAATCTTAGTTTCGATATACCCGCAGGCGAAGTATTCGGATTTCTCGGACCGAACGGTGCCGGCAAGACGACAACAATACGGATGATCGTTGGCTTGATATCGATGTCGAAGGGCGAGGCCCTAATTAAAGGCATATCCGTCCGCGAGCACTTCGAGCTTGCTATGACGCATGTAGGAGCGATCGTAGAAAACCCGGAAATGTATAAATTTTTGACCGGTTATCAAAACCTTGTTCATTTTGCCCGTCGGCATAAAGGCATTACGAAGGAACGGATTAATGAGGTCGTTAAGCTTCTCGGACTTCAGAACCGTATTCACGAGAAGGTTAAGCGTTACTCTCTCGGCATGAGGCAGCGGCTTGGCGTTGCCCAAGCGATTCTGCATCGTCCATCGTTGCTCATCCTTGATGAGCCGACAAACGGGCTCGACCCTGCAGGCATTCGAGAACTGCGCGATTATTTGCGCAAGCTGACGAGAGAAGAAGGCATCTCCGTCATCGTCTCTTCCCATCTTCTGTCCGAAATGGAGCTTATGTGCGACCAGGTTGCGATAATACAAGCCGGCAAGCTCATCGATATTCGCTCTTTGCAGGAAACTCGCGATTCGATACAGTCGAAGATTGTTATCGAAGTCGGCGATTTACTTGCCGCTCAGCAGCTGCTATCCGCCATCTTCGATGCATCCCGCATTACGGTGAAAGGCAATCAGCTCGAAATTGCGGCTGACAAAGCTGCCATCCCCGATATTACAAGGCTGCTTGTAAGCTCGGAGATTGACGTGCTCGGCATTCAAGTGGCGCAGAAGTCGCTTGAAGAACAGTTCTTGGAAATTACCGGAGGTGAGATGGTTGTCTAGTCTGTCTAATCTAATTCGAAACGAAAATATGAAAATATATCGTCGTCCTCGTACATGGCTTATGATCGCCTTCCTCGTTTTTACAATCGCATTAATGAGCGGCATCATGAAGTGGGAATCAGGCAAAAATAATACGATCGACTGGCAAAACAACCTGACCGAACGGAATAGCAACATGCAGCAGGAGCTTCAAGAAAACAAAGAACTCTCGGAGGAGGACAAAACATACTTCACTAACGAAATCAAGCTCAATGAATATTATTTGGAACAAAATACAAATCCTAACGAATTGTCATTGTGGAATTATGTAGATACATCATCATACTTAATTATTTTAGCGACGATTCTAACCGTCATTATCGCTGCCGATATGATTGCGGCCGAATTTACTTGGGGCACGATCAAGCTGCTGCTTGTCGGTCCGGCTTCGCGCACGAAAATTATGATCAGCAAATACATCGCCACGCTTGGGTTCGCGCTTCTGCTGCTCATATTGACATTTGCGTCTGCTTACGCGGCCGGCGGTATTCTCGAAGGCTTCGAAGGAACAAGCCAAGCGAAAATATCGATTACCGATGGCGGAGTTATCCAAGAAAGTTCCTATTTGTTGAATTCGTTGGAGAAATACGCTTTCTCGATCGTATCCATGCTCATGTACGTTACGATGGCTTTCATGATTTCGTCCACGTTCCGCAGCTCCTCGATGGCCATAGCCTTCTCGCTTCTGTTCATGCTGGTCGGCAATACGCTATCGGCGCTTCTCAGCGGCTATAGCTGGGTCAAGTATTTGCTCTTCTCCAACATCGACCTGACGCAATATATGCAAGGTGCGACGCCGCTAAGACCGGAAATGACGTTGACGTTCTCGATTATGATACTTGTCGCCTACTACATCGTATTCCAATTCTTAGCTTGGTTACTGTTTACGAGACGCGACGTCGCCGCTTAAGGACAATTCCAATACTAAGAACCTCGGGCACTGCTTGAAATAAGCTGTGTCCGAGGTTCTTTTGTTTTTATCCAACTAACCTGTCCAGTTAGTTAAACGATCTATATCCGATCTTTTAATTTTGGACGTGGATAAAAACTTAGAGTATCATCATTCTTTTGCAAAATTATATTTGTTTACGACCGTTAGTGTAGAAAAGACAACCGATCATTTTGGTCGATTGCCTTTGTTCTTAATTGAACTAACGTTATCCGTTAGCTTAAATCCGCTTGAATAAATTAATGCCTCATGATTCATTGCTGAGTAAATAATATTGTTTTCCATTCCGATACTTTATGTTCAGCGTTACCCTGTCAATTCGGCGTCCGGTCGACTACTCTTTTTACCGAATCCACTGTATTGCACTTGAATCCGGTCTTCCGGGCGAATGTCGACGGTATACAGAACGAGCAGAAAGAACCATTCCAGCGGCTTCATCGCCACATAGATCACATCAGCTGCTGTCTTCGTGCGAATCTGCCGACTTACCGGATAGCCGTATTTGTCGTATAGTCGGCGAATCGTCCGGTGGCCGGCGGGCATGTACTGTTCCAGCACATTTTCGAACGCGTTAGCGATCATCAGCTGGCGATTCACTGTAATAGACATGCCGTGCCTGGTTCCCGGCCTAAGCGGCTTGACTAGGGATCGATGTCCCAGAGCGGCGACGGTGCACAAATAATGGCCATCCCCCGACACCATTTCCGGCGGTGGCGCCGGCAGCCTCGATAAGTAGAAGCCGCTCGTATCCAGAAACGCCCGAACTACACCATCCGGCCGCTGCCCGAACAAGACTAGAAGCAATTGAACAACAAGCTGAACGGGGAATAGCAGTGCGATCCATAGCGCCGGAATTGCCCGGCGACGCATGATGATGAAGCGATGCAGAGGCCGCTGCCAGGCGGGCATCGTCTCCGCATCTTCCTCCCTTCCGAACGCCTTCCATACGTCCAATGAGCGCTTGAGCTGCGCCAGATACAGCAGGCAAGACGTTAAGCTCCCGGTTTGAAGAAGCAACACGGAGAAGATCTCATTAAAATCGTAATTGGAAAAGCCGGTATGAATGAAATAGACTGCGGTCAGCGAAATGCAAAGAACCAAAAAGACGTTGCAGCAAGTATATACAATTGGAGAAAGCTTCCTATGATAGATTCTCAGCGCCCAATAGGAAAAGAAGCCGAGCAACCAGTCTACGCAAAGTACGGCACTATGCTTGTGGGACAGAGATGCGTATGCATATAATGGCTCTCCGGTTTCTGAGTACATTTTCAACGGCGCTCCTCCTGGTACCCCTTTCACATCAAATATGAAGCCAACGATCAGGAGAAACGAGGCGATCGAAAGTAGAATGCCGTCTACGAGCCGGGTTAACGTCAATCCTTCGCCTTGTTCGCTTTCCCCAGCTTTTCGCGCGAACGTAAACACCGCCCGAATGAGGGCGGTGAACGCTAGGAGAAGAAACGGAGTGAACAACAGTAGCATTTTCTTGATGCTCCTTCCGGTCGATATTGGACAAGACTTGTGCGGCAGGTGCGCTTGTCGTTTCGCCGACACAAGGCTTCTAGCGGTTCGCCACCGCAATCAGTAAAGTTGACGTCATCGTTGAATGCCCGATTTCAAAATTTCAAGAAAGCAGTTTTGGAAGCGGCGAATGCTAAAGTCCTTTTGACGCTGTATGATACTGACCCTAAAAAATGCAGTCTTTTGAGAGGAATCGAAGTCAAACTGACGCTGTGTTATTAAATGAACGTGTCCGGTTTGCACCTCCGAAGATTTTTTTTGATATAAGTAAGGAACTGACCATTTATCTAGTCAATGATACTCTGAATTTATAATTCAAAAAAAGAGAAAAATGATCATTTATATTTTCCTATTTATTGGTCCTTACTGCCCGTTAGCGCAGCGTAGGGCTGCCATGTGGCAGCCCTTAACGCTTAATATGAGACCTGATATCGGAATTAAAGCAGCGAGGTTACGAACTTCACCTCCGGAAAGCGGCTATCCGGTCCTTTCATTAAGATTCCGCCTTGATTTTTTAGATAAATACCGAAGAAATCCAGCATATAGGCATTGATAACGGAGTTCACTCTTTCAGGCGCAATCTTCCCTGTAACTCCCAGAATTTTGAAAATCGGAGAAATGAACTGTACGTCGGTAAAATTCAAATGCTCCGTATTGTCGATATAGAGGAATTGTCCCCCTACGTCAACCGTTTCGCGCATCCGTTCAAGCTCTACCTTTTTATCTTCCGTTACTTGATCCATCCACTCTCTTGTGTTGCCCATACGTTTAAGCTCTGCCTCCGTATAGGCGTGGTTATCCTTCACCATTTTTAATCTTTCGAATTCGCTTTGCGAGTTCATGAACAAAAACGGCTTACGCAGACCCTCTCTCTCACGCAGTCGATAAAGCGCTCCATCCAAGTCTATTCCAACCGTTATTCGTGGATCGTAAGTAGCGTCATAGGCCGTCGCTCCTCCGATGGAATGACCGAACACCCCGACATGTCCGAGATCAATCCTCCCTTTTAGATGACTTGGAATCTGCCCCGATTGGATGAGCTCGAATTGGTCCAGCGTAAACGCCACATCGTCGGTTAAAACTTTTCCCAACTTGTCGCGATTTCCGCTTTCCGTCCGGTAATCATGGTCGGGCGAGAATAAGTCGTTGGTTGTGCTGGTCGTGATTCGACCATCCGGAAACTCGGTTGCAAATGTATTGTAGGTGTGGTCGATCACTGCCACGATATATCCGTGACTCGCGAGATTTTCGGCTTGCGACGTATGGAGGAACCTGGAAGAGCCGAACCCGGGATTGGCAAGGATCAGCGGGTATGAAGCCTGTGCCGAAGAAACTTCGGCCCCCGAATAAGCATGACTGGATACGTACTTCAGGTGTTGAAGAGTAAACCCGGGAAGGCCATAATTCCCGGCCATATAACGTAAAATCTGGGGATCGGGAATAAAGGGAGCGTACTTCCCGGTGCCACCTTGAGCCGGATACCATACCTGAACCATCAATTCTCTCTTACCATCTCTGGCTTCGTCAAAAATCTCTTCCCTCTCTGTATCCACAAAATGATAAGTTTGCGTTCCTACCTTAAATTCGCCTGTCGGTTCAGGCAGTTTAAATACAGGAAAAGCATACATGAGACCCGCTGTAACGACCAGCATTAGCCCTATAGCGGTATTAGCTGAACCCAACAAGAATCGCGGGATTTTTTTTGGGACGTTTTTTTTAAAATAGCTATAACCTGAAATGGCTAAAAAAATGATCGTTATGCAATACGGGAAGAATAGCTGAACTCTGTATCCTTCCACCGTCCAATGAATGACTAGTAAAAGTGTGGCGATCCCGCTTGCAACGAATACTGAAATTTTACGCCGTCCTTTTCTTAATAGGACTGTTAATGCAAACAAGCCGATGTTTGACAATAAAAGCAACAGTTCAAACAGCCTCATCTCGATTCTCCTTTTAAAAAACTTCTATTTTTGTTTATTCCAATATAATCCTGCCAAACTGGCCTAAGCTATCGCTTTGCCTTACATCTACCTTACAATTTTGTAAGACGCTTATTTAGCACGTAACCATGAAGTGGTAACCATGGATACCACTTGTGAGACTGATCGTGCAGCTCACTTTTCTTGTCCACCCTGATAAACTGCCCGTTAGCTCAACGAGGCTGCCGATTTATTTCGGCAGCCTCGTCCTGATGATTATTTACCTGTTAGCTTAATGAAGCATCGTCTGCCTAAGACTTTATTTTCTTATGACACCACTGGCGCCTGGCTAGCGTCTTGAGCTTGTTCGCATGCTTTTCAATTTTTTGAATACATTTATGTATTCGATTAACAGGAGGACACAAGTCATGTCACAACTCGGCCAATCGTTTATGAGAGGTACTCTGGTTTTGTCTGTTGCTGCTTTCATCAATCGTATTCTAGGTTTTATCAGCGGCATGTATATAGCTCGCGTACTGGGCGCAGAGGGAATCGGCATCTTGATGATGGCGCATCCGCTTGTTCCGCTCGTCATTACGATTACGGAGCTTGGATTACCGGTGGCAATTTCCAAGTTGGTCGCAGAGGCCCAGGCACGCGGCGAACGGATGAAAGTGAGGCGCATTCTGTATGTCTCGCTCGCAGTTACGGGCGTTTTGAGCGTAGCGCTAACGACCATATCGTTACTTGGATCAGAGTGGATCGCGTCAATTCTGTTAAGCGACCAGCGGGCTTATTACGCCATGCTAGCGATTACACCCATCGCACCGATTATCGCAGTCTCCGCCGTATTAAAGGGGTATTTTCGGGGAATGCAGCAGATGAAGACCATTGCAGCTTCCGATGTGCTGGAGCATACGGTTCAAATCGCTTGTGTGCTAGCGTTGGTACACCTATTGCTGCCTTACGGAATTGCTTACGCAGCTGCTGGTGCAATGGCTGCCTCTGTCGTCAGCGAAGCGATAAGCCTCTTATTTCTGATGACAAGCTATAAGCTATATGGTGAATCGAAGGTATCGGGCGAGACTTGGGCGAGCCATCTGAAGCAAGGAAGAAGCACACTCGCCGAGCTGCTGCAAATCGGACTTCCGACGACTGGTCATGGTATCATTCATTCGTTATACAACGCCTTCCAGCCGCTTCTTATTACAACCAGCCTGGGCCTGTACGGCATCGGCACAGCTTTAGCCACGAAGCAATTCGGTCTGCTGGCCGGCTATGTGTTTCCGCTATTATTCATGCCGAGCTTTATCACGCAATCCTTATCCACCGCTCTTATTCCCGCGATTGGTGAGGCCACGGTGAACAAGAACAGTTTGCTCATACATGAGCGGATGAATCAAGCTATGATATTGGGACTTCTGATCGGTGCGCCAGCAACCGTTATCCTGTACGAATGGGCAACTCCACTAACGACACAAGTCTATAATGCGCCTGAAGCAGGATTACTTCTAAAAATACTTGCGCCTATGTTTTTTCTACATTATTTCGATGCTCCACTTCATGCGATTCTACTTGGCCTCGGTCGCGCGAAAGCAGCTCTATGGAATTACGTAATAGCTACTGTATTTAAGGGTGTCTCGGTCTTCGTGTTAGGCAGTCAATTAGGAATCGTTGGTGTTGCGTTCGGCATCGGTATTGGCATTTTGATACAAACGCTATTGAACTTTTTTTCCATCTCGAGTTCGATCGGATTTTATGGGAGCATTCGTCCTTATATCAAGGTTGGGATCTGCATGATGCTAATGGCAATCTGCGGACACTTGACCTATAACCAGCTAGTCAGCCACGGTATGCCGCAGTTATGGTGCGTAATCATTTCAATCTTCTGTTCCTTGTTTCTTTATTTCGCTGCTCTAGTCGTGACCGGTACGTTGAATTGGAAAAGCACACGTCATAAATTTTCAATTCCATGGTAAGAAAAAGCAGCAGTCATGATTCGATATGTAAAAAGAATAAATAGTATTAGAATGGATGTCTTTATTCCACCCGATTTTTCGAGTTGTCATACCGTTAGACTCCATAAAATAAGTTTTGGACTGAACTTAGAAATTGAAATAGCGACAGCCAAGGACGAGAAAACAAAGAGTCCTAGACTGTCGCTATTTTATTGAACTAACTGTGATGCGGTGAGGGTATGTTCGTCTGATTCCAATTCCCTGCTGCTGCCAATACCATCTTCGAATCAACTTCTAAATTCTGCCGGACCGAGATCCGAATGGCTCGAAGCGTGAATATGATGTTATATGATAGGAATGCCTTCGTGAAATACTAAAAAAGCACTTCTATTTGTTTATAAGCTTTCGAAGGTGATTCCTTTGTTAAAATCTCTTTGTCATCACTATGACCATTATAAATATTCAATATCTTTAACTGATAAATCCAATCTCCTGTATCTTCGTGTACTAATCTACCGTTATAGATAATCCTTCCATATTCACTACTTTGAAGTATAAACGCATTTTCAGATAAGTATTGATATCTTGAATCATAACGAACAGGTTTGCCACAAGAATCAGAATACTTAAAATATACTTGTAGTTTGTCATCCTTGTTTTGTATTTCAGTACTAGCTATCTTCCAATCATTTCGATGTGAGTCAAGATACTCGACTTTATTACTTTCAATTTCAAATCCATTTTCATTTTGAGTAATTAGTATTTCCTGAAAAGGAATCGTAGTGCTTCCAATGTAATTTATCAACATATCTGGAATTGAGAACGACTTGCTAAATCTATTCCTCAAAGTAGAGTGTGGAGCTCCTCTGACCTTTTTATCCCATAATATTGTGATAGATTGAATGATCACACCTATTCGCTCCTTAGTTTAAGTATTACTTTCCTTTCATATAACGTCTCTTGTACAAACTACGCATATTCTCCATACTTAAAGTATTAGTGAAGTAATTAAATTATTCTGTCCGTTAATTAACGGCAGCCCTTTAATTATTGAACTATTGTTCATTGTTAGTTCAATCATATCAACTCTGAGATAAACATTGGTGTAGCTCCATCCTCTGTATTAAAGCCAAATTTATTATAGAAATCCACTGCATGAGGATAAGAAATTAATACTTTTGTTTTACACCCTTTATATCTATCAAGCATTATATTCATCATTTCCTTACCTATACCTATATTCTGATAACTCGGATTAATAAGCATATAATGAAAATATACCGTTAATACACCATCTGACAAAGCATTTATTAAACCGACAAGCTTTCCTTCTTCCCAAGCGGTAACAATTGAATGAGACCCTCCAATTGCTTGTAAAAGCTCGTTTGGATACTTGCCAGACTCCCATTCTACCGAAAGAAATAACTCTTGGAGTGCATCCTTAGTGATATCCTCTTTGCTTGAAGCGTAATAAATACTCACCCCTATACCTTCCTTTCATAAAACTAACTACGCCAGAACATCTGTTTTAAACTCCCATACTTCGATGGTTTTGCCATCCTTACGAAGCCATAAAATGATACCGACAAAGGAATTTCGGATTTATCAAAGTGAATAATCACTTTATTTACCTCAATATACTATTAAAAAGATTTATAGAAAATGGATTAACTGATGTGGAATTTGTATTTATTTACTTTAGAGAATTCACATGAGAATACTTCTTTTATTTAAGCTTACTAATCCTAAGAAGCTTATAGCGTTAATCTGCCCGTTAGTTATCGAGATGTGAAGCTGATTCCGTCCTACTTGTATGCAGGTAAGGTTATCATTTTATTTATTTCATTATTTTAAGAGATACTTATAATATGCTGGGAATTCTCGTATTAAGGAGTAAATATCTCTAAACTCAAAGACTTTGGCATGAGCTGAGTACACTTCTTTAATATCCATTTTTCTAAACGCTAATTTTGTTCTAGATATATGAAAGTATTGAGTAATAACCATCACAGACTCTAAATCTAATTCATCCATTATCTTGCTGGTATTTTGGGCGGTCATATATGAGTTGTACCCATTATTATCCTCTATAATTTTATCTTCCGGTAATCCTTTATCTATTAAGTATGATTTCATAACCTTTGCTTCATCGAAACCTTCCTTACCAATACCGCCACTTACAATAATAAAAGTAAAGTAGCCCCCTTTATAAAGCTCTACGGACTTATCTAATCTTGCTTTTAACCGCTCAGAAGGCTGTCCATTAACTTCTACTTTATTTCCTAATACTACAGCTGCCTCAACTGGTTTCAATTTATCATTCAACCCATCTATTATCACGAAAGTAGTGTGAATGATAAACCAGATGCAAAGACTTGCTACTAATATTCCAAATCGTTTAATGAAAATATATTTCAATCTCTCACCTGCATTCTCTCATATTTCTCCATAATCATACCCTAATTTTATCACACAAGGGTGCATGAAACATTCCACGCAGACGTCCCACCGACTTAAAACTTTATATGTATTATCAAAATTGAAACTAATTGCCCGGCAGTTGAATGCCACGCCAGCTGCTTACATCGCATTGGGCAAATTCATTATCACCTGCAGCAACCACCGTGCCGTCCGATTTAAGACCGAGCGTATGAGCGCAGCCCGCCGCTACCGCCACTATATCGCGCCAGCCACTTACATTGCATTGGCCATGTTCATTCCTACCCAGAGCGACCACCGTGCCGTTAGATTTAAGCCCGATTGTATGATTACTTCCCGCTGCTATCGCCACAATACTGCTCCAGCTGCTTACATTGCATTGGTCATGCTTATTCAAACCCACAGCCATCACCGTTCCGTCAGATTTAAGCCCGACGGTATGAAGGTAACCTGCCGCTGCCGCCACTATGTCGTGCCAGTCGCTTACATTACATTGGCCATACTGATTATTACCCACAATCATCACCGAGCCGTCCGATTTAAGCCCGACGGTATGCCAGTCACCAGCTGATACTCCCACCATATCACTCCAGCCGCTTACATTGCATTGGCCTTCATTATTTCGGCCCACAGCCACCACCGTGCCATCAGATTTAAGCCCCACGCTACGACGCCATCCCGCCGCAACCGCTACAATATCGCTCCAGTCATCTACATTGCATTGGTCATGCTTATTCCAACCCACAGCAACCACCGTGCCATCAGATTTAAGCCCGATTGTATGAGAATTACCCGTGTTCGTCGCCATATGAACATTACCTGCCGCAATCGCCACAATATCGCTCCAGCCGCTCACCTCACATTGGCCATATTTATTATCACCCACTGCCGTCACCGTTCCGTCCGATTTGAGACCAACGGTATGTCGACGACCCGTCGCTATTGTAGCTTTAGGCCATCGTTTCACCTTTAACGCCGCTTCAAATGGTGAAGTGTAATCCATGTTTTTCCTCCTTGAAACAAAACTTATTTTTTGATCAGATCATGCTTCTTGCGAACTGCATAAACACCTAACATTATAAGTATTCCGCACATTCAATAAACGATCCTCCCCGTTAGCACAATCACTTATCTCAGTTTCATAGCTTTAGTGTCTTAGATCTCCACACTCGATACAGTCCGACAACTAGAAAGATAAAAGCAACAACTTCTATGATTCTAGGGATGATATTCAGTATTGTGATCATCTCTCCAAATGTCATTCCAAGCGGTAATGTAGTACGGTTCGCATCATAAGAATTAATGAGTCGACTTATTGTAAAAGGTGCAATAAAATCATAGATCTTCAATATTAAAATAATAAGAAAGAAGTAAAAGCCTGCAATGAAGTTATTTTTCCTGCACTGTATAAGTCCAAAAATTAATAAAAATATGAAGAAAATCGAAAATACAATTGCAAAAATTCCTAATATAACCACCAAATCACCCCTTTTTTTCACAAAATTGATATTCATATCTTACGTTTGCCCCAAGGAATAATTCCACTATCTTTCCCGTTAGAATAATGAAATGAGCAGGCTACCGAAGTACCTGCCCATCACTGTCTATCATTTAACTATAGTTCTCTGTTGCTTCATTAAACGCTCCCGCCGCTTACTTCTTTATGATGGGTATCCATATTTCGCTTTTAAATTGCGGTGATGCTACATCTTTATGCTCATTCCAGAGCATTTCCGGCCCATTGTTTAGCTCATATTCCGCGGATGGAAACCATTCGGAATAAATGCGCCCCCAGATCTCTTGAAGCGTACTTGGAAAAGGGCCGACGGCTGTGAATACAGCCCATGTAGAGGCTTGCACCTCCAACTGGGCGAAGCCATCCCCATCTTTCGTTGTGGCCGCCCCAATGTAATGATCGAGCTCTCCTTTCTCCTCAAACCGCTCTTCACTAAAATTCGTGGAAGCACTGATTAGTCCTGAAGGTTGAACATTCGAATAACTCTTAATCTTATCAATCATTTCTGGAGTGAGTCCTTCAAACATCGATGCAATCTCCGGGTTCACCCCTTGAAATACGATTGGCACTCTTTTTTTGATTCCCACGATGCGAAAAGCCTCTTTGTCTTCAATTCGGTAGTTCATTTCACTTCCTCCTTTGATAGTCAGTTGAAACGTCATCCGAGGGAAGGCTTTGAGGGACTGTCCATGGATTCGGGCTTCCGAGGGATTAATCCCATGCATGCTTTGGAAAGCCCTAGCAAAGGAATCCGGCGAGGTATATCCGTATTTTATCGCAGCATCGATGATCTTGATGTCACTGTGGCTTAGCTCGAGTGCTGCCAAAGTTAGGCGTCTTCGGCGGATGTATTCCGACAGTGTAATGCCTGCAAGGAATGAGAACATTCGTGTAAAATGATATTCTGAACAGCAGGCAATTTTCGCTGCCTCCTGATAGTCCACATGATCAGTAAGATTCTCCTCAATATAGCTTAAAGCTTTGTTCAGTTTCGCCAGCACATCCATCATATCGCCTCCCCTCGTTACTCAAAGCATAGCAGAGAAGGTAATTCCCTTCCCGACATTTACTGCACAATACTGTAGGTTCTTTCTCAGCTCAGTGAACAGAAGACAAGTCTAGTAGGAAGGCCCCGTGCTCCTTTGTTGTCTCGTTGAAATTAGAAGGCAAATCCATAGGATTGACTACATGAAAAACAACCGTAGAGTAACAGAAAAAACAATGAGCAGCTGCTGCGGCAGACTACTCATTGTTTTCACGCTAACGTGTTCCAATAGCTGAATCACTTTTTTTATTTTAAATTAATTAAATCTGAAAGTTAATTGAACTATCGTCCCAAAAATCTCCAGCCATGTGCTAACATCACCTTCGGGATAATGCACTAATCCAAAATCGATAACTCTTTTATAAACCAAGCGTCTGTAGCATTATGCTCTGAACCATCTAATGGTTTTTCAAGTTGTTGGAAACCTAATTTGATGTAGAGGAGATTTGCTGCTTGAAGTTTCTTCAATGTTTCTAAATAACAATGTGTATAGTATTCCTTGGCGAAGTCGAGTGCTACTTTCATAAGATCACTTGACAGACCCATACCCTGAGCTTCCGGTGTAATGTATAGCTTTTGCAACTCACAAATTCCCGGTTTCTGCCCAAAAGGTGCAATCCCCACACCGCCTACCACTTCGTTTTGTTCATTCACTACAACCCAGTACTTTGAATTTGGTTGTTCCTTGTAATATTGTGCCAGATTGCTGAGTTGAGGGTCAAAATATGCTGTTCCAGGAATGTTTAGGTTAAATGATTCCAATGAGCGTCTAATAATTCGCTCTATTGTTTGATTGTCCTTTTCTTCAATTGCACGAATTTGCATTGTTACATTCTCCAGTATCTAAGTAATTTTAATTCTAATATTATTCGCCAAATGATTCAAATTCAAGTATCCGGGCCGTTAGCTCAAGCGATATTCTGAGTATTTTGAAAAAATGTTGAATTTCTCATCACAAATAAGTCAATTAGGAAAAGTAATTTCTAATGTTTTATCATCTTGCTCTTCTCCTTTAAGAATAATTGCAACGACGCCTTCTTTTATCCATGTAAACTCGAAATTTTCGGCCAAAAGTGTCTTGCCATCATTATTAATTCTTTCTTCGATAAAAGTTCGTAGATGTCCAATTTTTCCATAGTAAATTCGTATCGGTGCATTCGAAAAAAAAGCATTCTGTCCTCGGGACTGACCCCCATTTGTGAGACAGGGATCAAAACACCTTCAAGTTTAAACGGCCAGTCGCCTGTAATCAATCGGCGACTGGTTCTTTAGTTTCGTTTGAATACGAATTGCGTTATAGTAAGTGATGTAGTCTCGAACGGTCTGTTCAACGATTGCAGTCGTTGTATGGGTCAACCCTTCGAGGTAGAACGTTTCAGACTTTAGTGTGGAATGAAACGATTCAATGGGGG
>NZ_JBFTPZ010000048.1:0-56647 GCF_056398745.1 Paenibacillus sp. 01T424
CGGACTAAGTGCAAATGAGAGTTGAGGCTGGAACATGATATTCACCCTTCCGACGTGATACTGAAAGTATACAAGAAAAAAGGCACAGCGCCCTCAAAATATTGAGGGTCTGTGCCTTTATATCTAACGGACTTTTTCAGTGGCCTCCCAATATGGGAGGCCTCTTTTGTTACTCGTTGCTCGGGAGGAAGAGATAGCTATAGTCTCTTTCCTGCGCGATTCATATGTTGCATATTTACGTTAAGTTAAACAGGCCTAAAGTTGAGCATTTGTCGTATTCATCAGCAATAACTTCATCCAGTTGAATGTCCAGCAAATTACATAAAGCAGTCATATAAAACAAATTGCGGCCAAGATCGGCCTTGAGCGCATCGCGGCAATGCTCGCATACGGCTCCAGTGAGATGACTTTGCAGCGTCGTTTTCGCATTTTCAAGATTTAGTTCGTCCGAGTATTGTTGTTTGCGGGCATTTAGTTCAATACATCCACAGTCTGTGACTGCTTTCGTGACTGCACGATTTACCGAAGCGCCTGACTGTCCAAATTTGGACATAACATCTAGCAAGCTGCGGTGCCGAAGCAACAATTCGGATACTTGCTGCTGAAATTGATCCAGTGTAGGAGCGCTCATCGGTTCCACCTCTTTCACCAACCTCTTATGTTTTCTTCCTAATATCCATTATAAGCCTCCTATCCCCCTTTTACAAAATGTGAATTATTAAAAATTATAAATGTTTTCAATTAATCCGTGCCCCCACGGTTAGCGATCCAATTATTGGAACATAATTATAGTGGAGGTGAACCATAATGGTTAGACGAATAATTCAAATATTGGGTATGTTGTTCGGTGGTATGGCAGGCGGTGAAGTATACGGATGGATAAATGGAGCGGCCGTATGGTCTGGCTCATCCTTCGGAATGCTACAGCGATCCGGCACTTATTACATGAATGTAGCAATTGGCGCGGTTTTTGGTGTAGTTGTAGCAACGATGGTTGCAGGGCAAGTCATTCGCTATATGCAGAAGGGTGCGGAGCAAACCGCAGCGCTTCCTATGCAGCAGCTGATTGCTGGAGCTGGCGGTCTTCTAGCAGGTTTATTGCTTACGGTTCTGATCTATCCCGCAGTATCGGGTCTAGATGGTATAGGAAGTCTCCTTCCTGCTGCTATGATGTTATGCTTCGGTTATTTGGGCATGCGAATTGGTCTGCATAAGCAGGAGGAGCTGGCAGAAGGTTTTGCAGCTCTGCTGGAGAAACGGAGAGTCGCGCCTGTAGATGAGGCGGGTGGTTACGAGGAGCATAAGATACTCGATACCAGCGTTATTATTGACGGCCGTATTGCAGACATCTGTAAAACTGGATTTATTGAAGGCACGTTAGTCATTCCTGAGTTTGTGCTTGAGGAGCTGCAGCATATTGCTGATTCATCTGATTTATTGAAGCGCAATAGGGGACGCCGTGGACTTGATATTTTGAACAAGATTCAGAAAGAGCTGGACGTAAAGGTTCTTATTTATGAAGGAGATTTTGAAGAAATCGGAGAAGTAGACAGCAAGCTGGTCAAGCTGGCTAAGGCGCTTCATGGTAAAGTTGTTACCAACGACTTCAACTTAAACAAAGTATGTGAGCTTCAAGGCGTGTCGGTGCTCAATATTAATGATTTGGCTAATGCTGTGAAGCCGGTTGTTCTACCTGGAGAAGAAATCATCGTACAAGTGATAAAGGACGGCAAAGAGCATGGACAAGGTGTCGCATATTTGGATGATGGCACGATGATCGTTGTTGAGGGCGGACGTGAATATATCGGGACAACGATGGAAGTGCTTGTAACGAGCGTGCTTCAAACCTCTGCGGGCCGAATGATATTTGCAAAGCCGAAGCTGTTGGAAAAAGCGCAGTAACAAGGTATGATAGTACTATTGTTATAGCGCAAACGGCTAACGTCGACAAAAGACGGCACAAGCTCGTTTCGCAGAGAAACGTAAGTTTATTTATAAGAAGCTAGGTTTATAAATACTTATGTTTTAACTCAGTGTAAGGCGGGTCGAGGCATGGGAGCAGATTGGGGAGTTATCATCGTAGCAGCCGGACGAGGCACGCGGATGGGAACGAAAGAAAGCAAGCAGTATTTGAAGCTGGCGGACAAGCCTATTCTTGTGCATACGCTAGAGCTGTTTCAATCGATGGATTTGGTAAATGAAGTGGTTCTGGTCGTAGGCAGCGAGGACGTGGAGCGTTGCCGCAATTGGGCTTCCCTATATGGTATAACGAAGGTAACCGCTATTGTTGCCGGGGGGAAAGAACGACAGCACTCGGTATACTTAGGTCTGCAGGAGCTGAAGAGCGATTGGGTGATGGTGCATGACGGTGTACGTCCGCTGGTATCGGCGAATGCCGTCCGTGCTTGCTGTTCGCAGGCTGAGCAGAGCGGTGCATCTGTGCTGGCTGTTCCAGTAAAGGATACGATTAAACAAGTCAATGAAGCGGGAGTTATCGTTTCGACTCCGGACCGCCGAAGCTTGTGGGCGATACAAACGCCGCAAGCTTTTCGACGTGTTCTATTGCAGGAGGCGCATGAGCGTGCACTTGCAGAAGAGTTCATTGGAACAGATGACGCAATGGTTGTAGAGCGCATGGGCGCAAGCGTTACTGTTGCAGAAGGCGAATATACGAATATTAAAATTACGACGCCTGAAGATTTGCCGTGGGCGGAATTTTTGCTTGCGAAGCGTCATGCCAATAGGGCAGAGGGGAAAGGTGAGCAAGGATGATTCGAGTTGGTCAAGGATTTGATGTGCATCAATTGGTAGAAGGACGTCCATGTATTATTGGGGGAGTAACGATTCCATATGAGAAGGGGCTTCTTGGTCATTCTGATGCGGATGTTCTGTTGCATGCCATAACGGATGCAGTGCTGGGCGCGCTTGGACTTGGCGATATCGGTAAACATTTTCCGGATACAGACGCCGCTTTTAAAGATGCCGACAGCTTAAAGCTGCTGGAGGAAGTATGGAAGCTTGTGCGTGAGCGCGGATATAAGCTTGGGAACATTGATTCCACGATTATTGCTCAAAAGCCAAAAATGCTGCCTTATATTCCGCAAATGGCTGAAATTATAGCGAAGGCGCTTGAGGCTGATGTAACACAGGTGAATGTGAAAGCAACGACAACCGAGCAGCTTGGATTCACAGGACGCGGTGAAGGAATTGCAGCGCAATCCGTTGTCTGTCTAATCAAGGATGTGCTATGATCGGGAGTATTCATTAATCAGCATATGCTTCGCAAAACTTTATCTGTATATGCTTACGAAGCTAGATTTTGCTTCGCAAAACTTTTAGGAGGTTATATATATGACTGCAGAAGTTCGTGTACGTTATGCCCCATCCCCAACGGGTCATTTACATATTGGTAATGCAAGAACGGCCTTATTCAATTATTTGTTCGCGAGAAACCAGGGCGGTAAATTTATTATTCGGATCGAAGATACGGATGTAAAGCGCAATGTTGAGGGCGGAGAAGAGAGCCAGCTTAAGTACTTGAAATGGCTGGGCATGGATTGGGATGAGAGTATCGATATTGGCGGCGGGTACGGACCTTACCGTCAGACTGAACGTCTTGATATATACAACAAATACTGGCAGGAACTGCTTGATCGTGGTCTTGCTTATCGCTGCTACTGCTCGGAAGAGGAGCTTGAGAAGGAGCGGGAAGAGCAAACGGAGCGCGGCGAAACGCCTCGTTATTCCGGGCGCCATCGCAATCTGACGGAAGAACAGCGCCAAGCATTCGAAGCGGAAGGACGTGTGCCGAGTATTCGTTTCCGTGTACCGGAGAATCGGACTTATGCTTTTGACGATATCGTAAAAGGCTCAATCAGCTTCGAAACAACAGAGATGGGCGATTTCGTCATCGTGAAGAAGGACGGTATCCCGACTTATAACTTCGCTGTAGTACTGGACGATTATTTGATGAAAATCAGCCACGTATTGCGTGGAGAAGACCATATCTCGAATACGCCGCGCCAGTTGATGATTTATGAAGCTTTTGGCTGGGAAGCTCCAAAATTCGGCCATATGACGCTAATCGTGAATGAGCAGCGCAAAAAACTAAGTAAACGAGATGAATCCATCATTCAGTTTATTTCGCAGTATGACGATCTCGGTTATTTGCCGGAAGCGATGTTTAACTTTATTACATTGCTTGGATGGTCGCCCGAGGGTGAACAGGAAATGTTTACTCGCGAAGAATTGGTTAATGTGTTTAATCCTGAACGTCTTAGTAAAAGCCCAGCCGTATTCGATACGCAGAAGCTTAGCTGGATGAACAATGAATATTTGAAAAAAGCGGACTTGAACCGCGTTGTTGATCTTTGCCTGCCACATTTGCAAAATGCGGGTCGTGTCGCTGCTGAACTTGATGCAGAAGGCAGAGCCTGGGTGACTGCGCTAGTAGCGCTGCATCAGGACAAACTGCGTTCCGCCTCAGAAATCGTTCCAATGACAGAGCTATTTTTCCGTGATACGGTAGAGGATGAAAGCGAAGCGGTAGAGGTTCTTGCCGAGGAGCAAGTGCCTACTGTTTTGCAGGCCTTCCTGTCAAAAATCGAAGCGGGAGAAACAGCCTTTGAAGTGGATGGCATCAAAGAGATGATCAAAGCTGTACAGAAGGAAACTGGATTTAAAGGCAAGCAGCTGTTCATGCCGATTCGTGCAGCCCTTACTGGACAAACGCATGGTCCTGATTTGAATCAATCGCTTGCTTTGCTAGGCAAAGATAAGGTTGCTGATCGTCTGCGTGCGCGTTTGGCAGGATCTTTAGCTTAATTCTTGTAGATGAGAGTATGCATAATGCCCTTGTCACATTTTTGGGTATTCGGTATACTATGACTAATAAATGAATGAATCAAACGGCCATGAACAGGAGAAGTACGTTTGCTTGTGGATTCGCAGAGAGGACAACCGTCATTCGAGTCGGAGTCGCATCACCATGTGACTATGAGGAAACGTAATGGGGCTGCAAGTTGTCTGGTCCGCCGAACGGAAATATGCACCTGGGAGCTTTGTTCCGAGCTGTGTCAGCAGGTAATGCGCAATGATGAGGATGGCGGCGACGCTTAATCGGCAATATTGGCATATATTTGGCTGGACAGGGTAGGCAGCAACGTATCGTCTGCGTTAAAGACCTTAAGGTGAATAAACTTCAGCGAGGATAGCTGTCGATTTATTCAAGCAGAGTGGAACCGCGAGATCACACGCCTCTGCAGCATATTATGCTGCAGAGGCTTTTCTTTTATTAGAAATTTATGAGCGTAGGAAAAAGGAGCATTGTTTATGTTTCGTCATTTTCGATCGGACATACTAGCTGTTTTTGAGAATGATCCGGCTGCTCGCAGTCGCTTCGAGGTTATTTTCACCTATTCAGGTGTGCACGCTATTTGGGCGCATCGCATTGCCCATCCCTTATACCGTAGAGGTTGGTATACTACAGCGCGCTTGATCTCCCAGGTTAGCCGCTTTATGACTGGCATCGAAATTCATCCAGGTGCTCGTATCGGCGAGCGATTGTTTATCGATCATGGCATGGGTGTCGTCATTGGTGAAACCTGTGAGATTGGCGATGATGTCGTTATTTATCAGGGAGTAACTCTTGGCGGAACGGGTAAAGAAAAAGGGAAGCGTCACCCGACAATTGGCAATAATGTAGTTATTGGCTCAGGAGCGAAGGTGCTCGGCTCATTTCAAGTGGGCGAATTTTCTAACATAGGATCAAACGCGGTTGTACTCAGAGAGGTTCCTGCCAATTGTACGGTAGTTGGAAACCCGGGACGCGTGGTCAAAAGAAACGGCGAGCGTGTAGGCGATCGACTTGATCATACGAAGCTGCCCGATCCGGTCATCGAAATGTTCCGTACAATGCAGAAGGAAATAGACGAATTAAAATCCGAGCTCGATAAGCTTCGGAATCCTGTAGCTGGAGGAGAAATGCGAAAATGACAGTATCCATTTATAATACAGTATCGCGGCTAAAAGAGCCTTTTGTATCGCAAGAGCCAGGTAAGGTGAAAATGTACGTTTGCGGACCAACCGTTTATGACTACATTCATATTGGAAACGCTCGTCCGGTTATTTTCTTTGACGTTGTTCGTCGTTATTTGGAGGACGTAGGTAATGAAGTTCAATATGTGGTTAACTTTACAGATGTCGATGATAAGCTGATTCGTAAAGCAGAACAGCTTGGTACGACAGTCCCTGAAGTAGCGGAGACGTTTATTGCGGCATTTTATGCAGATATCGAATCGCTGGGTGTTCATAAGGCGACACTTAATCCAAGGGTAACGGAGCATATTCCGCAAATCGTTGCGTTTATTCAAGGCTTGATAGATAAAGGCTATGCTTATATGAGTGACGGAGACGTTTATTATCGTACGTCTGCATTCGCGGATTACGGCAAGCTCTCTCATCAGAATATTGAAGAGCTTCAATTCGGTATTCGAGTAGAGATTGGCGACCGCAAAGAGAATCAACAGGATTTTGTATTATGGAAAGGCGCTAAGCCGGGCGAAATCAAATGGGAAAGCCCTTTCGGCGATGGACGCCCAGGCTGGCATATCGAATGTTCGGCTATGGCTCGCGCATACCTTGGGGATACTCTTGATATCCATGGCGGCGGTCATGATTTGCAGTTTCCGCATCATGAATGCGAGGTTGCGCAATCTGAGGCGCTGACAGGCAAACCGCTGGCGAACTATTGGATGCATAACGGCTATATTCATATAAATAATGAGAAAATGTCCAAATCGCTTGGCAATGGCATTTCGGTGCATGAGCTGGTGAAGCGGGTTAAACCTCATGCGATTCGTTATTTTATGCTCTCTACACACTACCGCAGTCCACTCAACTTCAGTGATGACACGGTTGCACAAGCTGAGAACAGTGTAGAGCGGATTGCAAACAGTGCAGCGAATCTAAAGCATAGGCTTTCATCGTTTGAAGGCAAGCTAAATGAAGCGGCAGGCAGTGGCAACGGACTTGTCCCTTCTGGCGATGAAGCGCTGGATGCAAGACTAAAAGTGATTCATGAACAATTCCATGCCAAAATGAGCGATGATTTCAACACCCCTGATGCGATTACAACGGTGTTTGATTTGGTAGCTGAGGCTAATCAATATTTGAATCGTGCAGACGCCTCTGCTGAAGCGATTTATGCATTGCTTACATTGTTTGAGCGTATGGATGCTGTACTTGGCTTGCTGCCGCAGCAACAAGCGGATGCTGAACTGCTGGATGCGGATATCGAACAGCTTATAGTGGAGCGGACCGAAGCTCGCCAGTCCAAAAACTGGGCTAGAGCGGATGAAATTCGTGATTTGCTCATAGAGAAAAACATCGTCCTTGAGGATACACCGCAAGGTATCCGCTGGCGGCGTAAATGAGCGAGCATATCGATTCGAACCGCTTGCTCTTTTACCCGCCGTCCAAGACACCGCAGCTGATGAACCCGGTCGTTCTCGCTTATATGGGCGATGCTGTGTTTGAGCTTCTTGTAAGACAATATTTTATTTCACTGCCGAATCAGAAATCGCATCACCTTCACCGTGAGGCAACAAAATTTGTTTCTGCCAAAGGACAAAAGAAAACGTTGGATCTCTGGCAGCCGCATTTAACCGAGGAGGAGGCGGACATCGTCCGCCGAGGCCGCAATTCAAAATCGGGAGCGCCTCCCAAAAACGCTGATTTAGCTGATTATCGTCTAGCAACAGCGTTGGAGAGCTTGGTTGGATTTCTTTATTATGAAGGCCGAATCGAAAGAATACATGAACTATTTGCCATTGCAATAAAGAAGCATGAGAATTAACAAAGCTCATGAAGCTATTTTGTAAATGAAAAAATAAAGGAGGGTTACCGATGACAGAAGAAACGATTCAAGATCAAGATGAAATGATAGCCGGTAAACATCCTGTGCTCGAAGCACTGCGTTCCGGACGAGAAATTAATAAAATATGGATTGCTGACGGTGCTCAAAAAACGTTGACGCAGCCCATTGTAGCGGAAGCTAAGAAATCCGGTATCATCGTACAGTTTGTCGACAAGCGGAAACTCGACAGCTTAGCACCTGGAGTTACACATCAGGGAGTTGTCGCTCAAGCAGCGGCTTTCGCTTATGTGGATGTTGAGGACATTCTGGAACGAGCAAAACAACGGGACGAGGTTCCATTTATTTTGCTATTGGATGAAATCGAAGATCCTCATAATTTGGGCTCTATATTGCGGACAGCGGAATGCACAGGCGTACATGGCGTTATCATTCCAAAACGTCGTGCAGCAGGGCTGACGGCTACGGTGCTTAAAACATCTGCGGGTGCTGCTGAGCATGTGCCGGTTGCACGCGTTACTAATTTGGCGCAAACGATCGATAGGCTGAAGGAAGCGGGCGTATGGGTAGCGGGAACCGATGTAAGTGCAAAGCAGGATGTTTATAAAATGAAATTCGACATGCCGCTGGTTGTCGTTATAGGCAACGAGAGTAAAGGCATGGGAAGACTGATTAAGGAGAAATGTGATTTTCTCGTTAAACTTCCTATGCTTGGTCAGTTGAACTCGCTAAATGCTTCCGTTGCAGCTGGTGTTCTTATGTATGAGGTCGTTCGGCAGCGCCGGAGCATTTAGGTTATGAACCGGCGCGACGATATTTTATTAGTCGACGGTTATAACATAATTGGCGCTTGGCCGGTACTCGAGAAGCTGAAGGAACATGATCTGGAAGAAGCGCGGGATAAATTGCTCGATTTAATGGCGGATTATCAAGGTTTTACAGGAATGAAAGTGTATGTTGTGTTTGATGCGCATCAGGTGCCTGGATTAGGCGCTACTTACAGGCACCACAGGCTGACTATCGTTTACACAAAAGAGAAGGAAACAGCTGATGAATGCATCGAGCGTTTATGCTCGGAGCTGTTCGTCAGACGCAGAAATATATATGTAGCCACTTCGGATTTGGTCGAGCAGCATGTGGCATTCGGTAAAGGTGCGCTTCGTGTATCGGCACGGGAATTGCTTATTGATATAGGCCAGAATCGCAAAAATATCGAGCAGACACTCCGTGAGGAACAGCCGGGAAAACGGAATTCAGTAGACGGCAGAATTAGTTTAGAGGTTCGAAGCCAGCTGGAGAAACTTCGGCGCGGAGAGAAATAAAAGATTGGAAAAGCGATAATCTTCAAATAGATATAGAATGATTGACTCGGGTCGTTCCACTAAGTTACAAAATTCCCAGTATATCTGTGGTTGTCGGGGCTCAGATTGGTTGACGGTGTAAGGTTACATAATGTATACTGACTCTATTATTAGCGATAAGAACGTGTTGATTTTGTTCAGTATACATTCTTATCTTTCGACGTGAAGCGCTGTATGAGCTCAGACTTTGAGTTCAATCAGATAGGTTTGCGTGAATAAGAATCTAGCGGTGTACGCCTTGCAGGCCGGAGGGATAGTTCGTGAGTATCGACCTCAAAGAATGGAGTACGCTCGAGTATGACAGCAGTACGGACGAGGATATCGTCGAAGCGGTCCGCAATGGTGATAGCATAGCGTTGGAATATTTGATAAACAAGTATAAGAATTTTGTGAGAGCCAAAGCGCGCTCGTATTTTCTTATCGGTGCGGATCGTGAAGATATCGTGCAGGAGGGTATGATTGGTCTTTATAAGGCAATTCGTGATTTTAAAGGGGACAAGCTAGCAAGCTTCAAAGCCTTTGCTGAATTGTGTATAACCAGGCAAATTATTACCGCCATCAAAACAGCCACGCGTCAGAAACACATTCCGCTAAATTCCTACGTTTCGCTAGATAAGCCCATTTATGATGAAGATTCGGATCGCACACTGCTGGATGTCATTTGTGGTACGCGAGTATCTGATCCAGAAGAATTAATTATTAATCAAGAAGAATTCATTGGCCTTGAAGATAAGATGTCCGAAATATTAAGCGACCTTGAACGCAAGGTGCTTATGCTTTATTTGGATGGAAGGTCCTATCAGGAAATTGCTGTTGATTTGGATAGACATGTGAAATCTATCGACAACGCTCTTCAAAGGGTGAAACGCAAGCTCGAACGTTACTTGGAAGTCAGAGACATTAGCGGCTAGCCGCATTTATACGTAAATCATTTTTACGAGGACTGTCTTCCATCTGGCGGTGTCTAGGTGGAATATACGGTCCTTTTAGTTTTAAACGGACAAAAGTAGACTATACTGGTAGATACGAGACCGATGGCGCTTTTGTTTCCAATCATTCACAGGCTTAACACTTATCTTTTACATTGACATCAAAATTGCTGTATGATAAAGTGTTTAGGTAGGCCTAAAATCGAGGTTTTATTTCGTTTTGGCGTTGGAATCAATGAACTTTCATATAGAGCTTCATGATTCGTATTTTGTAGCAGTTCGGGAGGTGTAATTCAATGCGGGTAATTATCACGTTGGCATGCACAAACTGCAAACAGAGAAACTATGCGAGCAGCAAGAACAAACGCAATCACCCCGACCGCATCGAGTTGAAGAAGTTTTGCAAGTTCTGTAACGAGCAGACTCCTCATCGCGAGACGAGATAGTCAATTGGAGGTGTGAACGTGGCATTTTTGGCTAAACTAAAGCAAAGCTTTGGTACAACGTTTAGTTTTTTTGCCGACAGCTGGGCGGAACTTAAGAAGGTTCGCTGGCCAAGCCGTAAAGAGTTGACAAGCTATTCGATCGTGGTTTTGCTCACGATTACGCTTGTGACTATTTACTTCTGGCTTCTTGACATCGGGATCTCGTCTCTGGTTGAACTCATTGTTTAAGAAGGGTCCAAAGGTGGATTTGTGATGGAAAAAAGATGGTACGTCGTGCATACCTACTCAGGTTATGAGAACAAGGTGAAAGCCAATTTGGAACGCCGTGTTGAATCAATGGGCATGGAAGATAAGATTTTCCGTGTGCTTGTTCCTATGGAAGAAGAAGTGGTAGAGAAGGATGGTAAGAAGAAGACTGTCCAACGTAAGGTCTACCCAGGCTATGTTCTTGTGGAAATGGTTCAAACCGACGATTCATGGTACGTTGTTCGAAATACACCAGGTGTAACTGGATTCGTAGGATCAACAGGTTCCGGTTCAAAACCGATTCCTCTATTGCCAGATGAGGTTGAGCAAATACTCAAACACATGGGCATGGAAGAACCAAAACCGAAAATCGAGTTCGATTTGAAAGAAACGGTTCGCGTCAAAGTGGGTCCTTTCGCAGATTTTGTTGGTACAGTAGAAGAAATTTTGCTGGACAAAGCGAAGTTGAAGGTTCATGTAAACATGYTTGGCAGGGAGACCCCACTAGAGCTGGATTACACTCAAGTGGAAAAGATATAATATCTGGTTTCCGAACCCACTGGGTTAAACTAGTGGTGGTTTGGACGCGAAATAGCAATGCCCCCTTGCGGAGGCGGATGCTATTTACGCATGGAATAAAGGGTTAGGAGGTGTGTCAGGCATGGCAAAAAAGGTCATCAAGATGGTCAAATTGCAAGTTCCTGCAGGTAAAGCAAACCCAGCGCCGCCGATCGGTCCAGCACTTGGTCAAGCAGGCGTTAACATCATGGCGTTTTGTAAAGAGTTTAATGCTCGTACCGCAGATCAAGCAGGCTTGATTATTCCGGTTGTTATTACAGTGTTTGAAGACCGTTCTTTCACTTTCGAAACAAAAACGCCGCCCGCAGCAGTATTGCTTCGCGTCGCAGCTGGTATCGAAAARGGTTCAGGCGAACCGAACAAGAAAAAGGTCGCTACTGTAAAACGTGACAAAGTTCGCGAAATCGCTGAGCAAAAAATGCCGGATCTTAACGCAGCGTCTGTAGAATCAGCGATGCGTATGGTTGAAGGTACTGCTCGCAGCATGGGCGTAACTATTGTTGACTAATACCGCGAGGTAGCTTGCTTTGCGTAAGCTTCGGCTTTCGCGAGTGGGAGGATCATCCCTAGGAGGATTTTCCGCTACAACCACATGAGGAGGAAATTACAATGGCTAAACAAGGTAAAAAATATGTAGAAGCTGCTAAGCTATTTGATAGCGAAGCAACTTACGAGCCTCTAGAAGCGATTGAGCTTGTTAAGAAGGCTGCAACAGCTAAATTCGACGAGTCCGTTGAAGTAGCAGTTCGTTTGGGTGTAGACCCACGTAAACAAGACCAAGCTGTTCGTGGCGTAGTTGTACTACCACACGGCACTGGTAAAACAAAACGCGTTCTCGTTTTCGCAAAAGGCGAAAAAGTGAAAGAAGCGGAAGCTGCGGGTGCTGATTTTGTCGGCGATGCAGACATGATCAACAAAATCCAACAAGGCTGGTTCGAATTCGACGTTTGCGTAGCAACGCCGGACATGATGGCTGAAGTTGGTAAACTTGGACGTATCCTTGGTGGTAAAGGCTTGATGCCAAACCCTAAAGCTGGTACAGTAACGTTTGACGTTGCTAAAGCCGTTCAAGAAATCAAAGCCGGTAAGATTGAATACCGTCTTGATAAAGCAGGTCAAATCCATGCGCCAATCGGTAAAGTATCTTTCGATGCTGAGAAACTCAACGAGAACCTCAAATCATTGATCGATGCACTTAATCGTGCTAAACCGGCTGCGTCAAAAGGTGTTTACCTGAAAAACATTGCCGTTTCTTCAACAATGGGCCCTGGCGCTCGTGTTTCTACAGCGGTTTACCGCTAAGAAGAACGGAACTAAATTCGAATACGCATACCGTAGACAGTAGGTGCCTTAAGGCTTAATTTCCTACCGAGGTGTTATGATAAAACGTTTGTAAGCAACATTCGATCCTTTAGGGTTGATGCGCGATAACGACATCATGGCCTTCGCAGTGTCTGCGAAGGCCTTTCTCATGCATCGAGGCGTGGAAAGCCCGTCGTAATTAACGGAATGTATACTATTACGGGAGGTGTACAGTTTGGCTAACGCAAATATCATCCAAGAGAAACAAGAGGCAGTTGCCGTAATCGCGGCAAAAATTGCTAATAGCTCTAGCACAGTAGTAGCTGACTATCGTGGATTGAACGTTGCTCAAGTAACTGAACTTCGGAAACAACTTCGTGAAGCAGGAATTGAATTCCAAGTTCTTAAAAACTCGCTCGTTCGTCGCGCAACTGAAGGTACGGATTATGTAGAATTGAACAACATTCTTACAGGTCCCACAGCAATTGCATTCGGTAAAGAAGACGCTGTTGCTCCAGCTAAAATTTTGAACGATTTCGCTAAGAAAAACGATGCTTTGAAACTTAAAGGCGGCGTTGTTGAAGGTAAAGTCGTATCTCAAGAAGAAATTAAAGCTCTTGCGGAACTTCCGTCCCGCGACGGTTTGCTCTCTATGCTCCTCAGCGTATTGCAAGCTCCAGTGCGCAACTTCGCGCTTGCAGTTAAAGCAGTCGGCGAGAAACAAGAAGCACAAGCTTAATTTTTTTCAAGAGTCCCTTATAGTAATGAACCGACGCAAGTCGGCTGTAGGATAAACCAAAAAAAATAAACCATATTCCCGGAGGTATAATCATGTCTAAAGAACAAATCTTAGAAGCGATTAAAGTTATGAACGTTCTTGAACTGAACGATCTTGTTAAAGCAATTGAAGAAGAATTCGGCGTAACTGCAGCAGCTCCAGTAGCAGCAGCAGGTGCTGGCGCAGCTGTAGAAGCTGAGCAAACTGAATTCGACGTTATCCTTAACGGCGCTGGCGCTTCAAAAATCAACGTAATCAAAGTTGTTCGCGAAATCACAGGTCTTGGCCTGAAAGAAGCGAAAGACTTGGTTGATAGCGCTCCTAAAGCAGTTAAAGAGAAAGTTGCTAAAGAAGAAGCAGAAGCTGTTGCAGCTAAGCTTACTGAAGCTGGCGCTTCCGTAGAAGTTAAGTAGTATTTCTTCCAATAAAATAAGCTGATCATGCGATTGAATGATGAATCGGCCGGCGAGCCCCTTGAAACGTCAGGTTTCAAGGGGTTCGTTGTATGTTGAAGGATAAGAATGTGCAAGTTTTTGGCTTGTCCATTCTTATCCTTCAACGAGAATCGAGTATTTTTTCGCTGAAGCAAGGCGATATCAATATACTCGATGCAATATGGAATAGCGGGGAGTGATGAATAATGTCGAATCACTATTACTCACAGAGCCCAGATGTTAAGCATAATCGTCAAGTTCATGAAGCAATTCTCCGAGGCTTTTCTTTGAAGTTTATAACGGATGCCGGCGTATTCTCGAAATCAGGAGTTGATTACGGGAGTCAGGTATTGATCGATGCTTTGGAGCTGAATGCAAATGCAAACATTCTTGATGTTGGCTGTGGTTATGGTCCTATTGGATTAACATCAGCAAAACTCGCTGAGCATGGGCAAGTAACGATGATTGATATAAATGAAAGAGCGGTAGAGCTTTCGCGTGAGAACGCAAAGCTTAACCAGATATCTAATGTTACCGTTTTGCAAAGTGATCTATTTGAAGCAGTTAAGCAAATGAAGTTCGATGTCATCGTTACAAATCCGCCTATCAGGGCTGGGAAGTCAGTCGTTCATCGGATTTTTGAAGAGGGTTATGAATTGCTCGAACAAGGCGGCAGCATGTGGGTTGTCATACAGAAGAAGCAAGGGGCACCTTCGGCGAAAGCTAAATTAGAGTCATTATTTGCAAATGTAGAAGAAGTAACGAAGGATAAAGGCTACCGTATTTTCCGAGCTGTAAAAGCTTAGAAAATTAGAGAAAAATATGTTTTGAAAATATGTTTGAAAACTGAATAATATTTATTGACTTGACATTTGCGATATGGTAAGATTATAAAATGTCAGCATTAAATTGGGCTCGATCTCTTTAGTTAACTAAAATGTCAAGTGTAAATTTAAAGCGCGGAATGCATAAGTTTTACACATTTGACGTATAATGTTTACGTTTTGGGCAAAATTATTTGATATGAGACTGTCACGGCCGCGCTGTGATTAGTTAACTGCCGGAACATGCTCTTTTTTCGAACCATTCGATAAGGGCTTTTCTTTATTTGACTATATAGGCGGCTGGTTCGTCTATAGTGACGCAGTGATTATCGATGCTGTGATACAGACATGAGGGGTGAGGTTAAGTTGGCAGGACAACTTGTTCAGTATGGTCGGCGCGCGCGCAGAAGCTACGCCAGGATCAACGAGGTGCTGGAAGTCCCGAACCTGATTGAAATCCAACAAAAATCGTATGAGAAGTTTTTGGACAGCGACCTAATTGAGTTGTTCCAAGATATTTCTCCGATTTCGGACTTTACGGGCAATCTATCGCTTGAGTTTATCGACTATAGCTTGGGCGAACCGAAATATTCGGTCGATGAATCAAAAGAGCGCGATGTGACGTATGCAGCTCCTTTACGCGTTAAGGTGCGACTTTTCAATAAGGAAACTGGCGAAGTAAAGGAACAAGAAGTTTTCATGGGTGATTTCCCGCTTATGACAGAGACGGGTACGTTTATTATTAACGGAGCCGAGCGTGTCATAGTCAGCCAATTGGTTCGATCCCCGAGTGTGTACTTCAGCACGAAGGTCGATAAGAACGGGAAGAAAAACTACACAGCTACTGTTATTCCTAACCGTGGCGCTTGGCTAGAGCTTGAAACGGATGCTAAAGATATCATCTACGTTCGTATTGACCGGACCCGGAAAATACCGGTAACGGTACTTTTGCGTTCGCTTGGATTCGGTACTGACGCTGAGATTCTTGAACTGCTAGGCCATGATGAGTACATTCGCAACACGTTAGACAAAGATAACACGGATTCGACTGAAAAAGCGCTTATTGAAATTTATGAGCGTCTTCGTCCAGGCGAGCCTCCGACTTTGGATAATGCAAAGAGCTTGCTAGTTGCTCGTTTCTTTGATCCAAAACGTTATGACTTGGCCAATGTAGGCCGTTACAAAATAAACAAAAAACTTCACATCAAGAACCGTTTGTTTAATCAACGTCTTGCGGAAAATCTAATTGATCCTGCGACTGGCGAAATTATTGCTGAGTCCGGACAAATGATTGACCGCCGCTTGCTTGATGAAATTCTCGAGAAGCTTGAGAAGGATGTTGGTTTCAAAACGTATCATGTAGCTAATGGCGTTCTTGATGCTGATAGTATTCCACTACAAACGATCAGCGTATTCTCACCATATGACGAAAGCAAAGTAATTAAAGTTATTGCGAATGGAATTATTGATAAATCCGTCAAGCATATCACGCCTGCGGACATCATTTCTTCCATTAACTACTTTATCAACTTGCTTCATGGCGTAGGCAGCACGGATGATATCGATCATCTGGGTAACCGTCGTCTGCGTTCTGTTGGCGAGCTGCTTCAAAACCAATTCCGTATCGGTCTGTCTCGTATGGAGCGCGTAGTGCGTGAGAGAATGTCCATTCAAGACGCGAATGCAATTACGCCGCAAGCGCTAATTAACATTCGTCCGGTTATTGCATCTATAAAAGAGTTCTTCGGCTCCTCGCAGCTGTCCCAGTTTATGGACCAAACGAATCCGCTTGCTGAATTGACGCATAAGCGTCGTTTGTCAGCACTTGGACCCGGCGGTTTGACTCGGGAACGCGCGGGCTTTGAAGTTCGTGACGTCCATCACTCCCACTATGGGCGGATGTGTCCGATCGAGACGCCAGAGGGACCGAATATCGGTTTGATCAACTCCTTGTCTTCCTTTGCTCGTATTAACGAATATGGCTTCATTGAAGCACCATATCGTTGGGTAGATCCGAAGACTGGAATTGTTACAGAACAAATCGCATATCTGACTGCTGACGAGGAAGATAACTACGTAATCGCGCAAGCGAATGCGAAGCTGACTCCAGACGACAAGTTTGCAGAAGAGAATACGATCGTTCGTTACAATAAACAAGCCGACAACATTTTGACTATGCCTAGTGATCGCGTTGATTACATGGATGTATCGCCTAAACAGGTAGTATCTGTTGCGACAGCGTTAATTCCTTTCTTGGAAAACGATGACTCCAACCGTGCCCTCATGGGATCCAACATGCAACGTCAAGCGGTACCGCTTCTTATACCTAGATCACCACTTGTTGGTACAGGTATGGAGCACAAAGCAGCGAAAGACTCAGGCGTTTGTATCGTAGCGAAGCATGACGGTATAATCGAACGTTCTTCCGCAAATGAAATCTGGCTTCGTCGCGTCGAGCAAATCGATGGCAAGCCGGTTACTGGTGACTTGGTAAAACATAAACTACACAAGTTTATGCGCTCTAACCAAGGAACGTGCATCAATCAACGCCCGCTTGTACGTAAAGGCGACGTTATTAAAAAAGGTGATATCCTTGCGGATGGTCCTTCCACTGAAAAAGGCGAATTGGCTCTTGGACGCAACGTCGTTGTTGCATTCATGACGTGGGAAGGCTACAACTATGAGGATGCGATCCTGCTAAGTGAAAAGCTAGTGAAAGAGGATGTTTATACATCCATTCACATCGAGGAATACGAGTCTGAGGCTCGTGATACGAAGCTTGGACCTGAAGAAATTACACGCGACATTCCAAATGTCGGTGAAGAAGCTCTTCGCAACCTAGATGAGCGCGGAATCATTCGTGTCGGAGCTGAAATCGGCGCTGGCGATATCCTAGTTGGTAAAGTAACGCCTAAGGGTGTAACAGAGCTAACTGCGGAAGAAAGATTGCTGCACGCTATCTTTGGTGAGAAGGCTCGTGAAGTACGTGATACATCGCTACGTGTGCCGCATGGTACAGACGGTATCGTTGTTGACGTTAAAGTATTTACGCGGGAGAATGGCGACGAATTGCCACCAGGCGTTAACCAGCTGGTTCGTGCTTATATTGCTCAAAAACGGAAAATTTCCGAAGGCGACAAAATGGCCGGACGTCATGGTAACAAAGGGGTAATCGCTCGTATCATGCCTGAAGAAGATATGCCTTTCCTACCGGATGGCACACCTGTAGAAGTTGTTCTTAACCCGCTCGGCGTACCGTCGCGGATGAACATCGGTCAGGCGCTTGAAGTTCACTTGGGTATGGCTTGTAAGCATCTCGGCATCCACGCGGCTACGCCAGTATTTGACGGCGCGCGCGAGAATGACGTTTTCGATACGATGGAAGAAGCAGGCATGCAGCGTAACGGTAAAACCGTACTGTATGACGGACGGACAGGCGAGAATTTCGAACGTGAAGTTACGGTTGGGGTCATGTACATGATCAAACTGGCGCACATGGTCGACGATAAAATCCATGCCCGTTCCACTGGTCCTTACTCACTCGTTACACAACAGCCGCTCGGTGGTAAAGCACAGTTCGGTGGACAACGTTTCGGGGAGATGGAGGTATGGGCGCTTGAGGCATATGGCGCTGCGTACACGCTTCAAGAAATATTGACTGTTAAATCCGATGACGTGGTTGGTCGTGTTAAAACGTACGAATCCATCGTTAAAGGCGAAAACGTACCAGAGCCAGGTGTTCCGGAATCGTTCAAAGTTTTGATCAAAGAGCTTCAAAGTTTGGGTATGGACGTTAAAATTCTATCCGAGAATGAAGAAGAGATCGAAATGAAGGAAATGGATGATGAAGACGAGGCAACAGGCGATAAGCTTAACCTCAATATAGAAGGTGCCGAAGTCGGCGCTGCTGAATAAACTAGTTGCTAGATTCCGTCAAATGGTCACGCGCCTATGACGGAATCTAGCTGATTAGATAGACATTGTCATACATGACGGAGGAGGGTTGCTCCTTGTTGGACGTGAACAACTTCGAGTATATGAAGATAGGTCTGGCTTCGCCGGATAAAATTCGCTCGTGGTCCCGCGGAGAAGTTAAAAAACCGGAGACGATCAACTATAGGACCTTAAAACCGGAGAAGGAAGGACTCTTCTGCGAGAAAATTTTTGGACCTACAAAAGACTGGGAATGTCATTGCGGTAAATACAAACGTGTACGCTATAAAGGTGTCGTTTGTGATCGCTGTGGCGTTGAAGTAACTCGCGCTAAAGTTCGCCGCGAACGTATGGGTCACATCGAGCTAGCAGCTCCAGTTTCTCATATTTGGTACTTCAAAGGGATTCCAAGCCGTATGGGCCTTGCACTTGATATGTCACCTCGTTCGCTTGAGGAGATCATTTATTTTGCATCCTATGTCGTAACGGATCCAGGTGATACCCCACTTGAGAAGAAACAACTTCTATCGGAGAAAGAATATCGCAGCTACCGTGAGAAATACGGGTATGGATTCCATGCTGGTATGGGTGCCGAAGCTGTTAAAAAACTTTTGCAAGATATCGACGTTGACAAAGAATTGGAGCAATTGAAAGAAGAACTGCGTACTGCTCAAGGACAACGACGCAATCGTGCGATCAAACGTCTTGAAGTGGTAGAAGCATTCCGCAATTCCGGCAACGAACCGGAATGGATGATTCTAGACGTGCTTCCTGTCATCCCTCCTGAGCTTCGTCCGATGGTACAGCTTGATGGCGGTCGTTTTGCGACTTCTGACCTCAATGACTTGTATCGTCGTGTTATTAACCGTAACAACCGTCTGAAGCGTTTGCTTGATCTGGGCGCTCCTGATATTATCGTGCAAAATGAAAAACGGATGCTGCAAGAAGCGGTTGACGCATTGATCGATAACGGTCGTCGCGGTCGCCCTGTTACAGGTCCGGGTAACCGTCCGCTTAAATCCCTCAGCCATATGCTTAAAGGTAAGCAAGGACGTTTCCGTCAGAACTTGCTAGGTAAACGGGTTGACTACTCTGGTCGTTCGGTTATCGTAGTAGGTCCAAACCTCAAAATGTTCCAGTGCGGTCTTCCTAAGGAAATGGCACTAGAATTGTTCAAGCCTTTCGTTATGAAAGAGCTTGTTAATAAAGGCCTAGCACATAACATTAAGAGTGCGAAGCGCAAGGTTGAACGCGTAAGCCCTGAGGTATGGGATGTTCTTGAGGAAGTAATCAAGGAGCACCCAGTATTGCTTAACCGTGCCCCGACGCTTCACAGACTAGGTATTCAAGCGTTTGAGCCTATCTTGGTTGAAGGTCGCGCAATTAAGCTTCACCCACTCGTATGTACAGCTTACAACGCTGACTTCGACGGTGACCAAATGGCCGTTCACGTTCCATTGTCTGCTGAAGCACAAGCGGAAGCACGTTTGCTAATGCTTGCATCAGGCAATATCCTTAACCCGAAAGACGGCAAACCGGTCGTTACTCCTTCACAGGATATGGTACTAGGAAGCTTCTACTTGACGATGGATAACAAAGAGGCTAAAGGCAGTGGTTCCGTATTTGGTACCATTAACGAAGCGATCTCTGCTTACCAACGTGGTATTGTTTCCTTGCACGCCAGAATTTTCATTCCGGTTCGTGTGCTTAAAAAAGTTAACTTCACCGAGCAGCAGCAAAATTCGTTACTCGTTACGACAGTTGGTAAAGTCATCTTCAATGAAATTTTCCCTGAAGATTTCCCTTATATCAACGAAGCAACGAAAACGAACCTATTGCACGGTACACCAGATAAATATTTCGTTTACGAAAAAGGCGCCGATCTTCCTAAATTCCTGGATGCAATCGAAACGCCTGGTGCGGTAGGTAAAGACTATCTTGCATTAGTTATTGCAGAATGTTTCCGCCAATACCACACTACGCTTACTGCGATGCTTCTTGACCGCATTAAGCAGCTTGGTTTCACTTACTCAACTAAGGCTGGTATTACGATCGGCGTGTCTGACGTTATCATTCCGAAAGAGAAAGACGAAATCATGAAGCGCTCCGATGAGAAGGTTGCTACCGTTATGAATCAATACCGTCGTGGTTTGATTACAAACGAAGAGCGCTATGACCGGATCATTACAATTTGGGGTAAATGTAAAGACGAGATCACCGAAGTTCTTATGAAATCGATGGATCGTTACAACAACATCATGCTCATGGTGGACTCCAAAGCACGGGGTAACAAATCTCAAATTACACAGCTTGGCGGTATGCGTGGTTTGATGGCCAATCCATCCGGTCGTATCATCGAGTTGCCAATTAAATCGAACTTCCGCGAGGGTCTTACAGTACTCGAGTACTTTATTTCCACTCACGGAGCGCGGAAAGGTCTTGCCGATACTGCACTTCGTACTGCCGATTCCGGTTACTTGACTCGTCGACTTGTTGACGTTGCACAAGACGTAATCGTGCGTGAAGAAGATTGTGGTACCGACAAAGGCTTCTCTGTAAGCAAAATTCAAGACGGTAAAGAGGTTATTGAAGATCTTTATGACCGTATTGAAGGCCGCTATGCGTTTGAAACGGTTCGTAATCCAAAAACAGGCGAGATCATTGTTAACCGCAGTGAGTTGATTGACTCGAACAAAGCGGATGCAATTATCGACGCTGGCGTTGAAAAACTGCAAATTCGTTCCGTACTAAGCTGCCGTGCTCGTCATGGCGTATGTAAGATCTGTTACGGACGTAACCTTGCAACTGGTAAACACGTTGAGATTGGGGAAGCGGTAGGTATTATCGCAGCTCAATCCATCGGTGAGCCAGGAACACAGCTCACAATGCGTACGTTCCATACGGGCGGCGTTGCGGGAGACGATATCACACAAGGTTTGCCGCGTATCCAAGAGTTGTTTGAGGCGCGTAATCCGAAAGGTCAAGCGATTATTTCTGAGCTTGACGGTGTGGTTAAAGAAATCCGTGAAGCTAAGGACCGTCGTGAAATCGAGGTTCAAGGTGAAGCGGAATCGAAAGTGTATGCTGTTACCTATGGTTCGCGTATCCGCGTAACGCAAGGTCAACAAATCGAAGCCGGCGATGAGCTGACGGACGGTTCAATTGACCCTAAAGATATGCTGCGTATCAAAGGTATCCGTGGCGTTCAAAACTACATTTTGCAAGAAGTACAGCGCGTTTACCGAAATCAAGGGGTAGAAATCAATGACAAGCACGTTGAGGTCATGATTAAACAAATGCTCCGTAAAATTCGTATCGTAGATGCAGGCGGCACAACGTTGCTTCCTGGTGCGTTCGTTGATATTCATGAATATGAAGCTCAAAACCGCACTGCGATTTTCGCAGATCTCGAACCAGCTGTTGCAAAACCAGTTTTGCTCGGTATCACGAAGGCATCGCTTGAGACAGATTCGTTCTTGTCAGCAGCTTCCTTCCAAGAAACAACTCGTGTATTGACTGATGCAGCTATTAAAGGCAAAGTTGACCAGTTGCTTGGACTCAAGGAAAATGTTAT
The DNA here is from genome assembly GCF_056398745.1 of Paenibacillus sp. 01T424. NCBI lineage: Bacteria > Bacillati > Bacillota > Bacilli > Caryophanales > Paenibacillaceae > Paenibacillus > Paenibacillus sp. 01T424. Next base: position 22,280 of record NZ_JBFTPZ010000048.1, read on the forward strand.
TATCGGTAAGTTGATTCCAGCAGGTACTGGAATGGCCCGTTATCGTAACATTCGTTTTGCTGGACTTGAAGATGAAACAACTACTGCAGTTGAAGGCGAACTAGAAACAGAAGCTGTAACAGTCGACTAGTCGGCTTGAACAGATCATGTTCTTAAAACCGGATACTAACTAATATCGAAGGAGCGTCACATCTTCCGTTTCCTTGGAAGCGGAAGATGACCGCTCTTTTATATGTTTACAGTATGAAATTCATTTACAAAAAGTTTACAAGTGATTATCCTAGAAGGTTCTTGACACAAGCACATAGTAGGTGATATTATATCGAAGTGTGCCTAATTGTGTGTTCGCTGAATTGAAGGTGATTATCATGCAATTCAAAGTCGGCGCGAAGCAAACGACGAAGATGCTCGAGCAACAAAGAGCCATTAAAGTCTATATCGCACGAGATGCAGATCCGCAGATGAAAGAGAAGATTGTTCATCTATGTGAGCGGGCGGGAGTTCCAATGAAATGGATCGACACGATGGTAGAGCTTGGGGAAACCTGCGGCATCGATGTTGGGGCCGCGATGGCAGCGCTCGTAACCGAAGAAGAATAACGCAATAGCCGTTTTTGTTAGTTGATTATTTAACGATGATTAGCTGGCGAGAACTTTTGTTTGTTCTTTTATGATCCGCCTGGATCTGTGGGCTTAATTTTAGGTAAAATGTCTACCATACATGCGTAAACAGCTAATGCCGCCTTTTGGTGGGAAGAGCCCGCTTACGCGAAAGAATATAAGTTGATTTATAAACAACTTCTTTATAAATGCTTATATTTTCAAAAGACATGAATATAGGGAAGGGGGTGGCAACATGCCAACTATTAACCAGCTAGTCCGTAAAGGACGCCAAGCGAAAGTCGTTAAATCGAAATCGCCGGCATTGCAAAAAGGTTTCAATGCATTGAAACGTGAAGCTACAAACATCAGCGCTCCTCAAAAACGCGGTGTGTGCACTCGTGTAGGTACAATGACTCCAAGGAAACCGAACTCCGCACTTCGTAAATATGCTCGTGTTCGTTTAACGAACCGCTTAGAAGTTACGGCTTACATTCCAGGTATCGGACACAACTTGCAAGAGCATAGCGTTGTTTTGATCCGTGGTGGTAAAGTAAAAGACTTAGCAGGAGTACGTTATCACATCGTTCGCGGTGCACTTGATACTGCAGGTGTAAACAACCGTATGCAAGCTCGTTCGAAATACGGTACGAAACGTCCGAAAGCTAAAAAATCATAATCATAACCTTAACAGGTTATTGAAATGCTAGAAATAGCAACTATTAGAAGAAAGGGGGACTTTCTCATGCCACGCAAAGGTCCTGTAACGAAACGCGATGTGCTTCCAGATCCGCTATATAATAGCAAACTGGTAACGCGCCTAATCAACCGCATTATGCTTGACGGTAAAAGAGGCGTTGCACAAACACTATTGTATGATGCTTTCAAACTGATTCAAGAACGCACGGGTAAAGATCCGATGGAAGTGTTCGAAGCTGCTTTGAAAAATATTATGCCTGTACTTGAGGTTAAAGCACGCCGTGTCGGCGGTGCAAACTATCAAGTGCCTATCGAAGTTAAACCAGAGCGCCGTACGGCACTTGGTCTCCGCTGGCTCGTGAACTACTCACGTAACCGCGGTGAGAAAACGATGGAAGAGCGTTTAGCTGCTGAAATCACAGATGCTTCCAATAACACTGGCGCAGCTGTTAAAAAGCGCGAAGATACTCACAAAATGGCTGAAGCAAACAAAGCGTTTGCTCACTACCGCTGGTAGAATTTTTACATTCGAGAGGAGACAATTTTATGGCAAGAGAGTTCTCCTTGAAAAATACGCGTAACATCGGGATTATGGCGCATATTGATGCTGGTAAAACAACAACTACTGAGCGTATCTTGTTCTTCACGGGCCGTACTCACAAAATCGGAGAGGTGCACGAAGGTGCAGCTACGATGGACTGGATGGAACAGGAACAAGAGCGCGGTATTACGATTACGTCTGCCGCGACAACTGCTCAATGGCATGGACACCGCATTAATATTATCGACACCCCGGGACACGTTGACTTCACTGTTGAAGTTGAACGTTCCCTACGCGTATTGGACGGGGCCGTTGGGGTTTTCAGTGCAAAAGAAGGCGTTGAGCCACAGTCTGAAACCGTATGGCGTCAGGCTGACCGTTACAACGTACCTCGGATTGCCTACGTAAATAAGATGGATATCATTGGTGCTGATTACCTAAACGTAATCAAAGACATGCGTGAGCGTCTAGGTGCCAATGCCGTAGCAATTCAAATTCCAATCGGCGCGGAAAGCGACTTTAAAGGTATTATCGATATCGTTGAACGTGTAGCTTATATCTACAAAGACGATACTGGTAAAGACCCTGAAAAAGTTGAAGTTCCAGCTGAGTATGTAGAGCAAGTAGATGCACTACGTACGGAATTGATTGAGAAAGTAGCAGAATTGGATGAAGAATTAACGATGAAATATTTGGAAGGTGAAGAAATCACTATTCCAGAAATTAAAGCAGCACTCCGTAAAGGTGTTTGCGAAGTTAAAATCTTCCCAGTTGTAGCTGGCTCCTCATACCGTAACAAAGGTGTTCAACCGATGTTGGATGCTGTTGTGGATTACCTGCCTTCACCTCTTGATGTACCAGCTATCAAAGGTACTCTTGAAGACGGTGAAGAAGGAGAACGTCCATCTTCAGACACAGAGCCTTTCGCGGCTTTGGCATTCAAAATCATGACTGACCCTTATGTTGGTAGACTTACTTTCTTCCGTGTGTATTCTGGTGTACTAAAATCCGGTTCGTATGTCCTTAACTCAACAAAAGGCAAACGTGAACGTATTGGACGTATTCTTCAAATGCACGCAAACAGCCGTCAAGAGATCACGGAAGTTTATTCCGGCGATATCGCTGCAGCTGTAGGTTTGAAAGATACGACTACTGGTGATACACTTTGTGATGAGAAGCACATCATCGTTCTTGAATCGATGAACTTCCCAGAGCCGGTTATCTCGGTTGCTATCGAACCAAAAACGAAAGCTGACCAAGACAAACTAGGTATCGCTATTTCCAAGCTTGCTGAAGAAGATCCTACTTTCCGTGCACATACGGATGAAGAAACAAACCAAACAATTATCTCTGGTATGGGTGAGCTTCACCTTGAGATCCTTGTTGACCGTATGTTCCGCGAATTCAAAGTTGAGACAAACGTTGGTAAACCACAAGTTGCTTACCGTGAAACGTTCCGTCAAGCTGCGAAGGTTGAAGGTAAGTTCGTTCGTCAGTCCGGTGGTAAAGGTCAATTCGGTCATTGTTGGGTTGAGTTTTCACCACTTGAGCCTGGTACAGGCTTCATATTCGAAAACAAAACAGTTGGTGGATCAATTCCTCGTGAATTTATCGCTCCAATCCAAGCTGGTATCGAAGAGTCAATGAAGAACGGTGTTGTAGCCGGCTTCCCGCTCGTTGATGTTAAAGCTGTTGTTGTTGACGGATCTTACCATGATGTTGACTCCTCGGAGATGGCGTTTAAAATTGCAGGTTCGATGGCGCTTAAAGCTGCCAAAGAAAAATGTAAGCCAGTTCTTCTTGAGCCAATCATGAAAGTTGAAGTTACTGTTCCAGAAGAGTACATGGGCGATGTTATGGGTATGCTTAACTCCCGTCGTGGTCGTATCGAAGGTATGGATACTCGTGCAGGTGCACAAATTATCCGCTCCAAGGTACCTCTCTCCGAGATGTTTGGTTATTCCACTACACTACGTTCCGGTACACAAGGACGCGGCGTATTCTCCATGGAGCTTTCTCACTATGAAGAAGTTCCTAAATCAATCTCTGATGAAATTATTGCTAAAAACAAAGGCGAGTAATCGTTTTTGGACTAGCGCTCAACAAATTGCTTTTGCCGTCATTTTGGTTTGCTTGCGAGCCAAATGTCGGCCACACATAAAAAATATGATGTTAAATTGAGGAGGCTCAAGTTCAATGGCTAAGGCAAAATTTGAACGTAACAAACCGCACGTTAATATCGGTACTATTGGTCACGTCGATCACGGTAAAACGACTTTGACTGCAGCTATCACAACTGTACTTTCCAAAAAATACGGCGGTGCAGCAATCGCATTCGACCAAATCGATAAAGCTCCAGAAGAGCGCGAGCGTGGTATCACGATCTCGACAGCTCACGTTGAGTATGAGACGCCTGCTCGTCACTACGCACACGTTGACTGCCCAGGTCACGCCGACTATGTAAAAAACATGATCACTGGTGCTGCTCAAATGGACGGAGCTATTCTTGTAGTTTCCGCTACTGACGGTCCTATGCCACAAACTCGTGAGCACATCTTGCTTTCGAAACAAGTAGGCGTACCTTACATCGTTGTATTCTTGAACAAATGCGACATGGTTGAAGACGAAGAGCTTCTTGAGCTAGTTGAAATGGAAGTTCGTGACCTTCTTTCTGAGTATGAGTTCCCAGGCGACGACACTCCAATCATCCGTGGTGCAGCTCGTGAAGCACTTGCTAACCCAGATGGTCCTTGGGCTGAAAAAATCATCGAGCTTTTTGAGCAAGTGGATACTTATATCCCTACTCCTGAGCGCGATACTGCTAAGCCTTTCCTTATGCCTGTCGAGGACGTATTCACAATCACTGGCCGTGGTACTGTTGCTACAGGTCGTGTTGAGCGTGGCGTTATCAAAGTTGGCGACGAGATCGAAATTATCGGTCTTGCTGAAGAATCCCGTAAGTCCGTAGTAACAGGCGTTGAAATGTTCCGTAAATTGCTTGACTCCGCTCAAGCTGGTGACAACGTAGGTGCTTTGCTTCGTGGTGTAGACCGCAGCAACATCGAGCGTGGTCAAGTTTTGGCTAAACCGGGTTCGGTTAAACCACACACTAACTTCACTGCACAAATCTACGTTCTAACTAAAGAAGAGGGTGGCCGTCACAAGCCTTTCTTCACTGGTTACCGTCCACAGTTCTACTTCCGTACAACTGACGTAACGGGTATCATCAACTTGCCAGAAGGTACTGAAATGGTTATGCCTGGCGACAACATCACTGTAACGGTTGAGCTTATCGCTCCAATCGCTGTTGAAGAGGGAACTCGTTTCTCTATTCGTGAAGGCGGCCGTACTGTAGGCGCTGGCGCTGTAGCTTCTATCCAAAAATAATTCATTGCGGCTTAGCCGTTATGAATGACAAAAGCCCTCACTTCGGTGAGGGCTTTTTATTTTTCTGTGTAAAACGGTCAATAGGGCTTCTTACTTAATTTTACAAATAACTATTCATTGACTGCATGCCTTAAGCCCATTTAATATTAAGGAATAGTAGGTAGAGCTTGTCCTTCACTCATTAATTGAAGTCATTACGCACAGACATAGGCTTTAATGATAGAAAGCGATAATGCTTTGCTGTACATGTTTTTTTGCAAACGGCTTCATTACAAGAGAATTTATATGATGAGAGGGGTTTGAAGAATGAACAGAAAATTTTTACTTAGCTTGGTATTAGCTTCAGTTATGGTAGTAACAGCAGCATGTGGTGCAAACTCAGGTAAAGCAGGCACAGAGAACGAAGGAAATAAATCGGGTTCAGGCAACAGTGAGAAACAGTATACGATCGCGATCTCACAAATTGTTGAGCACCCATCATTGGATGCAACGCGCGAAGGCTTTATTGCAGCACTAAAAGACGGTGGATTTGAAGAAGGCAAAAACCTTAAAATCGACTTCAATAATGCGCAAGGTGAGCAAGCGAATATTGCTACAATTGCACAAAAGATTAAATCAAGTAAAAGTGACCTTGCATTAGGAATTGCAACTCCGACTGCACAAAGCTTGGCTGATGAAGTCAAGGACATCCCTGTATTATTCGCTGCAGTCACAGATCCGATTGATGCAGGAATCGTTACACAATTGAAAGCTCCAGGAGGAAATGTTACTGGTGCTTCTGATACGAATCCAGATGCCATTAAACAAACGATGGATTTTATCGCAGCTCAATTTCCTAATGTAAAAAATGTGGGCCTTGTTATTAATGAAGGAGAACCAAATGCGGTTGTAATGGGCGACATTGCTGAAAAGGCACTTGCTGAACATGGCATTAAGCTCGTTAAAGCTTCAGTAGCGAACTCTTCAGATGTTAAACAAGCGGCAGAATCTCTAGTTGGTCGTGTAGAAGCTATCTACATCACTTTGGATAATATGGTTGTAAGCGGCGTTGACGCTATTATTGAAGTGGCTAATAAAAATGATATTCCTTTCTTCTCTGCTGACCGTGATACGGTAGAAAAAGGTGCTTTCGCGGCAGTAGGCTTCAAATATTATGACCATGGTTATGAAGTTGGTCAAATGGCAGTTGAGATTTTGAAAAATGGTAAAAAACCAGCAGACATGGATGTTACAGTGCCACAGAAACTTGACTTCATTTTCAACTTGAAAGCAGCAGCTGAGCAAGGCATTACAGTTACTGACGAGATGAAAGCATTCGTTAAAGATCAAGCAAACAACATTATCGAGTAAATTAAAATTCATTTGCTAAAAATAACAGGCTCATAAGTTCAAAAGGGGTGACCGGGCTACTCGTTCACCCCCTTGTTATGAAAAAGGAGGTATGTCATATGCTCGTATCAATGCAGGGAGCTATAGAGAGTGGATTATTGTATGCGCTTATGGCACTTGGAGTATATATTACGTTTCGAATTCTTGATTTTCCGGATTTGACGGTAGATGGCAGCTTTACTACAGGTGCAGCTATCGGTACGGTTATGACGGTTAATGGAACAGCTCCATGGATTGCGGTATTATGTGCTTTTGCAGGTGGGGCTATAGCGGGTACATGTACAGGCTTACTCCATACAAAGGGTAAAATAAACGGATTATTGTCAGGCATTATTATGATGATAGCACTGTATTCAATCAATTTAAGAATTTTGGGAAAACCAAACGTATCCTTAAGGGGACAGGAAAATCTATTTAGTAATGTATCCACATTAGTTGTTATGATCATTTTTGTCGTTGTGGTTAAGTTGGTTCTCGATCTATTTTTCCGTACGGATCTCGGATTGAGTCTTCGCGCAACTGGGGATAACTCTCGAATGATTCGCAGCTTTGGCGCAAATACAGATGTTACGACGATTTTTGGCGTGGCTTTGTCGAATTCACTAGTTGCGACCTCAGGTGCATTAGTCGCACATTACAATAAATATGCGGATAATAGCATGGGTATTGGTATGATCGTTATTGGACTTGCATCCGTTATTATTGGTGAAGCGATATTCGGATCCCGCACAATCTTTAGAGCAACTTTGGCTGTAATACTTGGTTCGATTATTTATCGAATTATTTATGCATTTGCACTACGTGTTGAATGGTTGGATGCTTCTGATATGAAGCTTATTACAGCAGTAATCATCATTTTTGCATTGATCATACCTACGATAAGAAGAACATTGAAGCAAAAGAATATAGCCAAAAGACGAACGGCAGAAATGCTGGCATCCTTGGATAATATTCAGCCTGGAGGTGGACGCTAATGTTGGAGATCGCTAAAGTGTCCAAGCTGTTTAATCCTGGTACCGTTGATGAGAAGACAGCGCTCGTAGGTGCCAATCTTATTATGAAGCCAGGCGATTTTATTACGGTTATCGGTAGTAACGGAGCAGGCAAATCTACATTAATGAACATTATATCCGGCGTGATGAAGCCGGACGCGGGCGAAGTCCGAATTGACGGCAACAATATAAGTCATCTATCGGAATATGAGCGCAGCCGCTGGATTGGCCGAGTATTTCAGGATCCGATGGCAGGAACAGCGCCACGTATGTCCATTGAAGAAAATTTGGCGATAGCTTATGCTCGTGGAAAGTCACGTGGTTTTTCCTTTGGCGTAACACGCGCAAAACGTGCCATTTTTAAGAAAGAGCTGCAGCGCCTCGGTATAGGTCTCGAAAATCGACTTGGGGCAAAGGTGGGTTTATTGTCAGGTGGAGAACGCCAAGCGTTAAGCCTATTGATGGCTACCTTTACAAGACCACAAATCTTATTGCTTGATGAACATACGGCAGCGCTTGATCCTTCAAGAGCGGAGCTCATTACGACTTTAACGGAAAACCTAGTTCGCGAGATGAATTTGACTACGCTTATGGTTACTCATAATATGGAGCAGGCCATACGTCTAGGCAATCGACTTATTATGATGGACAAAGGCCGGATTATACTTGATGTACCAGAAGAACGCAAAAAGGATCTTACCGTACAACAACTGCTAGGTGAGTTTGAGTTGATAAGCGGAAAGAAACTTGCGGATGATCGTATCGTACTTGGTTAGGACGTTATAACTCTGAATATGAAGTGTTGGATGGAGAGTGTGCAGCTCTGTTAGAAAAGTCATAGCTGCCTGCACCTTCTAAACAAGTAGAATCAGAGCCTGCGGATACTTCACTTCAACCCTGTTATTATAGAAGGAAAACACGCAGCGACATGTGGTCGCTGCGTGTTTTTTATGTAAATGTGAAGGTTGGCGTTATTTGGTGGTGTATTTTCATCCGGATGATGTATATAATCATATAGCGCCCATTAAGTCCGTTATTATAATGATAGTGTTCTAAATACTTGTAATAAGGGACATAATGGGCGAATGTAGAGATGGCTTACAAGACATTATTGTTAATCTTTCTGCAGTTGTACGACGGTAAAAAGAAAGAAGAAACTTTATGTTGCATTTGCCTATTAGATTCGGTATAATATTGACTGTTGGTCTGACGTTGCGATGATGTGAGAGGTTGCCGACACACCCGGCCCCTTTGCCATGGGGCATGTGCAGGGTTTTCTCACGGAGTATGTCCGATAATAAATTGGGCGAAAGAAGGAGGGACTTATATGGCAAAGCAAAAGATTCGTATCCGCTTGAAAGCATACGATCACAGGATTCTTGATCAATCCGCAGAGAAAATCGTTGAAACTGCAAAACGTTCCGGTGCAGGCGTATCCGGGCCGATTCCGTTGCCAACGGAAAAGCAAATCATCACCATTCTCCGTGCGGTACACAAGTACAAGGATTCTAGGGAGCAATTCGAACAACGCACTCATAAGCGTTTGATCGACATTGTAAACCCAACGCCGCAAACGGTTGATGCGTTGATGCGCCTGGATTTACCATCCGGTGTAGATATCGAAATCAAACTGTAATATCAGCATATGCGATTATAGAAAGGAAATGAGGTGTCAACATGAAAGGTATCTTAGGAAAAAAACTTGGTATGACTCAAGTGTTTACTGCTGAAGGTAATGTCGTTCCTGTAACGGTTATCGAAGCTGGACCTTGCGTAGTACTTCAAAAGAAAGACCAAGAAAACGATGGCTACGAAGCAGTTCAATTCGGTTTCTCCGATAAGAAGGAGAGCAGATCGAACAAGCCAGAAGCTGGTCACGCTAAAAAAGCTAACACAACACCTAAGCGCTACGTTCGTGAAATTCGCGGAATTAATCTAGGTGATTATGAAGTTGGCCAAGAAGTTAAAGCTGACCTATTCACAGAAGGCGAATTCGTTGACGTAACAGGTATTTCAAAAGGTAAAGGCTTTGCCGGCGTTATCAAACGTTGGGGACAAAGCACGGGTCCTATGTCTCACGGTTCCCGTTACCACCGTGGACCAGGTTCGATGGGTTCTATCCAAGCGAACCGTGTACCGAAAGGCAAACGCCTTCCAGGACATATGGGTCACGAAACAATTACGATTCAAAAACTTGAAGTTATCCGTGTAGATGTAGAACGTAACGTTCTTCTAATAAAAGGTTCGATTCCGGGCCCGAAAAACGGATTCGTAAAAGTTAAGCAAACTGTTAAGAAATAATTGATCTTAAAGAAAGGAGGAACAGGAAATGCCAAAAGTAACAGTATATAACGTGAGTGGCGCGCAAGTGGGCGAACTTGAACTGGCTGAAACGGTTTTCGGAATTCAACCAAATGTTCACGTTTTGCACAGTGCTGTTGTTAATCAACAAGCATCTGAACGCTTCGGCAATCACAAAACTAAAGGACGCTCCGAAGTACGTGGTGGCGGTCGTAAACCTTGGAAACAAAAAGGTACTGGCCGTGCTCGTCAAGGTAGTATTCGCTCCCCGCAATGGGTTGGCGGCGGTGTGGTTTTCGGACCTACTCCACGCTCTTATGGCTTCAAACTTCCTAAGAAAGTTCGTCGTCTAGCGATTAAATCAGCATTGTCTTCGAAAGTGATTGCAAACGAGATTATCGTTTTGGATCAACTGACATTTGCAGCTCCTAAGACGAAAGAATTCGCAGCAATTCTAAGCAACCTTAAAGTTGGCCGCAAAGCTCTTGTAGTAACGGCTAATTATGAAGATAACGTAGCATTGTCTGCTCGTAACATCCCAGGTGTGAAGTTCGTTGCAGCTGACGGCATCAATGTTCTGGATGTTTTGGTGCATGACAACCTTATCATCACTAAAGAAGCAGTAGAGAAAGTACAGGAGGTGCTTGCGTAATGAAAAATCCACGCGATATTATCAAGCGCCCGGTTATCACGGAACGTACGAGCGATTACATGGTTGATAAAAAGTATGTTTTCGAAGTTGATCTTCGTTCAAACAAAACTGAAATCAAACTTGCGATTGAATCAATCTTTAAAGTAAAAGTAACCGGCGTTAACACAATGCGTGTTGCGGGTAAACCGAAACGTTATGGTAAACATAGCGGATACAGACCGGATTGGAAAAAAGCCATCGTTCAATTGAGCGCTGATAGCAAAGAACTTGAATTCTTTGAAACGTCTGTTTAGAAAAGGAGGAAATCAAAGTGCCTATTAAAAAGTACAAACCGACCTCTCCTGCACGTCGTAACATGTCGGTCTCGACTTTCGAAGAGATCACGACAAGTACACCGGAGAAATCGTTGCTTGCTCCACTTTTCAAAAAAGCTGGACGCAACAACCAAGGTAAAATTACGGTTCGTCACCATGGCGGCGGACACAAACGTAAATACCGTATCATCGACTTCAAACGTACTAAAGACGGTATCGTTGGTAACGTAGCTACGATCGAGTATGATCCAAACCGTTCTTCCAACATCGCTTTGATCCATTATGTTGATGGTGCAAAAGCATATATCATCGCTCCTAAAGGTTTGAAAGTTGGAGATCAAGTGGTATCTGGAGTAGGCTCTGATATTAAACCCGGCAATGCAATGCCGCTTGTTAATATCCCTGTCGGTACAGTTATCCACAACATCGAATTAAAACCAGGCAAAGGCGGACAACTTGTTCGTGCAGCTGGTACTAGTGCTCAACTTCTTGGTAAAGAAGAAAACTATGTATCCGTTCGTTTGTCTTCAGGTGAAGTTCGTCGTATCTTGAACACTTGCCGTGCAACAATTGGTTCTGTTGGTAACGAAGATCACGAACTCGTGAAAATCGGTAAAGCCGGCCGTAACCGTTGGTTAGGCAATCGTCCAACTGTACGTGGTGTTGTCATGAACCCTAACGATCACCCACACGGTGGTGGTGAAGGCCGTGCTCCAATCGGACGTAAATCTCCGTTGTCACCATGGGGTAAACCAACTCTTGGTTACAAAACACGTAAGAAGAAAAAAGCATCAAGCCAATACATTATTCGTCGTCGCACGAAATAATAGCTGCTTGATAAAAACCGCGTGATACGAAAGTATCGCTACCGCTTATTTGAAGGGAGGAACACAAATGGGTCGCAGTTTAAAGAAAGGTCCGTTTATTGACGGATACCTGCTTAAAAAAGTCGAGGTATTGAACGAAGCTGAGAAAAAGGTCGTTATCAAAACCTGGTCCCGCCGCTCGACCATTTTCCCACAATTCATAGGTCACACGTTTGCGGTATATGACGGACGCAAGCACGTGCCTGTATATGTAACGGAAGATATGGTTGGACACAAGCTTGGTGAATTTGCACCAACTCGTACGTATAAAGGCCATGCCGGTGAAGACAAAAAAACGGGCAGACGTTAATTTGCCCTTAAACATCTCTAACTGAACGAGAGGAGGTTCCTACATGCCAGAAGCTAAAGCGCACGCTAAATATATTCGTATTGCACCTCGTAAAGCACAGCTTGTTGCGGATTTGATTCGCGGTAAACAAGTTGGCGAAGCAATCGCGATTTTGCGTCACACGCCTAAGTCTGCATCCCCAATTTTGGAGAAGCTGTTGAACTCTGCGATTGCTAACGCTGAGCATAACTACCAGCTTGACGTGAACAAATTGGTTATCTCGCAAGCCTTTGTTAACCAAGGGCCAACGATGAAACGTTTCCGTCCACGTGCGATGGGTCGCGCAAGCCGGATCAATAAAAGAACCAGCCACATTACCTTGGTGGTATCTGAAAAATAAGGAGGGAATACGTGTGGGTCAAAAGGTAAATCCAATAGGCTTCCGGGTCGGTGTTATCCGTGATTGGGAGTCCAAATGGTTCGCTGGCAAAGATTTCGGCGATCTTCTTATGGAAGACGTTAAAATCCGTGAATATTTGAAAAACAAGCTGAAAGACGCAGCAGTTTCTCACATCGAGATCGAACGTGCAGCTAACCGCGTGAACGTTACGATTCAAACCGCAAAACCAGGTATGGTTATTGGTAAAGGCGGTTCAGAGGTAGAAAACCTACGTACTGAGCTTGGTAAAATTTCTAAAGGCAAAAAAGTTCACATCAACATTTCTGAAATCAAACATGCAGATCTTGACGCTATTCTTGTAGCTGAAAGCATTGCACAACAACTTGAGCGTCGTGTATCTTTCCGTCGCGCATTGAAGCAAGCAATTCAACGCTCCATGCGTTCAGGTGCTAAAGGGATCAAAACCGCAGTTAGCGGTCGTCTCGGTGGCGCGGAAATCGCACGTTCGGAAGGCTACAGCGAAGGAACAGTACCACTTCATACACTACGTGCAGATATCGATTATGGCACGGCTGAAGCGGCTACAACATACGGCCGTATCGGCGTTAAAGTATGGATCTATCGCGGCGAAGTCCTTCCGATTAAGAAGAAAGCTCCCCAGGAAGGAGGCAACTAATCATGTTGGTACCTAAACGTGTCAAACACCGCAAACAACAACGCGGTCATATGAAGGGTCGCGCTAAAGGCGGCACTACAGTAGCATTCGGTGAATTCGGTCTACAAGCTCTAGAACCATCATGGATCACAAACCGTCAGATTGAAGCGGCTCGTATCGCTATGACTCGCTACATCAAACGTGGCGGTAAAGTTTGGATCAAGATTTTCCCTGCAAAACCTATTACTCAAAAGCCTCTTGAAGTGCGTATGGGTAGTGGTAAAGGTAACGTTGAGAAATGGGTAGCCGTAGTTAAACCAGGTAAAATCCTGTTTGAACTTGCTGGTGTATCCGAAGAAACCGCTCGTGAAGCGATGCGTCTTGCGGCTCATAAATTGCCAATCAAGACTAAATTCGTGAAGCGTGAAGAAGTGGGTGGTGAAGCAAATGAAAGCTAGTGAATTTAGAAACCTAACCTCTGCTGAGCTTGAACAACAGGTCGCTGGTTTTAAAGAAGAGCTTTTCAATCTTCGTTTCCAACTGGCTACTGGCCAATTGGATAACCCGACTCGGATCCGTGATGTGCGTAAAGGAATCGCTCGTGCTAAAACGATTTTGCGTGAAAGAGAACTCGGAATTAGCAGCTAGTAAATCCCTTACATGAATGCATAATCATGGCTGAAGGAAGGAGGAAGAACATGAGCGAACGCAATGCCCGCAAAGTGTTAATTGGCAAAGTGGTAAGCGACAAGATGGATAAAACAATCGTAGTTGCTATTGAAACATATAAAAAACACGAATTGTACCATAAACGCATTAAAGTTACGAAAAAATTTAAAGCGCACGATGAAAATAACCAAGCGAAGATTGGCGACATCGTGAAAATCATGGAGACTCGTCCGCTATCGAAAGATAAGCGCTTCAGACTTGTGGAAGTTGTTGAAGTTGCTGTTATTATCTAATGAGCGTATGCAGTATCTGAGCATTTTTCCGAAAGGAGGACGTTGAAATGATTCAACCATTTTCGCGCTTAGCGGTTGCTGACAACTCTGGCGCAAAACAATTGATGTGTATCCGTGTACTTGGTGGAACGGGACGTCGCGTTGGACACATCGGCGATTTGATCGTTTGCTCAGTAAAACAAGCAACACCAGGCGGCGTTGTCAAAAAGGGTGACGTTGTTAAAGCGGTTATCGTTCGTACAAAACGTTCGGTTCGTCGTAAAGACGGTTCGTACATCGCATTTGACGAAAACGCAGCTGTTATCGTTAAAGAAGACAAAAGCCCACGTGGCACACGTATCTTTGGACCAGTTGCCCGTGAACTTCGCGATAGAGATTTCATGAAAATCGTATCGCTTGCTCCAGAAGTAATCTAACAACCTATATAAGCTTGAAAGCACAAGCGTGCAGGAGGTGTAACTCATGCCAAGGCTGAAAAAAGTACTCGAATCCCATAACAACAAATTGCACGTGAAAAAAGACGATACGGTTATCGTAATTACCGGTAAAGATAAAGGTAAGAAGGGCCGCGTTATCGCTGCATACCCGCGTGAAAATCGCGTTCTTGTAGAAGGTGTAAATACTGTTAAGAAACATACTCGTCCATCACAAGCTAACCCACAGGGCGGTATTATCGAACAAGAAGCACCAATTCACGTATCAAACGTTATGCATATCGATCCGAAGAGCGGTAAAGTAACACGTATCGGATACAAAGTGCTCGACAACGGCAAGAAAGTTCGGATCGCGAAACGTTCCGGAGAAGTAATCGACTAATCGTTACGGTAGGAAAGGAGGTCCATGATCAATGGCAGCAAGATTGAAAGGTCGTTTCTTAAACGAAATAACTCCTGCTCTTATGCAGAAGTTCAACTATACGTCTGTTATGCAAGTGCCGAAAATTGAGAAGGTAGTTATCAACATGGGGGTAGGCGAAGCGGTTTCCAATTCGAAAATCCTTGATGTAGCTGTTGAAGAACTACGTATCATTTCCGGTCAAAAACCAGTCGTTACTCGTGCGAAGAAGTCTATTGCAGGCTTTAAGCTTCGTGAGAACATGCCAATCGGGGTTAAAGTTACTTTGCGCGGTGAGCGTATGTACCATTTCCTTGATAAACTGTTCAACATTTCTCTTCCGCGTGTACGTGACTTCCGCGGTGTATCAAACAAAGCTTTTGATGGCCGCGGTAACTATACGCTTGGTTTGAAAGAGCAATTGATATTCCCAGAGATCGAGTACGACAAAGTCGATAAAGTGCGCGGTATGGACATCGTCATCGTCACGACGGCAAAAACGGACGAAGAATCTCGTGAACTGCTGACCCAAATGGGCATGCCGTTTACGAAGTAATCCACTTTTAGGAGGTGTAATACCCAGTGGCAAAAACTTCGATGAAAGTGAAGCAACAACGCACACCGAAATTTAAAGTGCGCGCGTATACGCGCTGTGAGCGTTGCGGCCGTCCGCATTCTGTTTTGCAAAAGTTTAAAGTTTGCCGGATTTGTTTCCGTGAGTTAGCACATAAGGGCCAGATTCCTGGCGTTAAAAAAGCAAGCTGGTAATCAGCCTAGTTTGGGAAGGAGGTTAACACAATGGTTATGTCTGATCCGGTTGCAGATATGTTGACGCGTATTCGTAACGCGAATGTCGTTCGTCACGAGACCGTGGAAATGCCCGCTTCGAAAATGAAGAAGCAAATCGCTGAGATTTTGAAGCGCGAGGGTTTTATCCGCGACGCTGAATATATCGAAGACAACAAACAAGGGATTATCCGTATTTTCTTGAAATACGGCCCTAACCAAGAACGCGTTATTACTGGCTTGAAACGTATTTCAAAACCAGGCCTTCGCGTTTATACACAATCAACTGAAATCCCTCGTGTACTCGGTGGACTTGGAATTGCAATTATTTCCACTTCCAAAGGGATTATGACTGATAAAGAAGCTCGCCAAGTTAAATCTGGCGGCGAAGTAGTTTGCTACGTTTGGTAAGTAACAAGTCACAAAGATAGGAGGTGTAACAATGTCCCGTATTGGTCGCAAACCAATCCAAGTGCCTAACGGCGTAACAATCAGCTTGGACAACACAGTTATTACTGTAAAAGGACCGAAAGGCTCACTTTCCCGTGAAATTCACAAAGATATGGTTGTGAATGTAACTGAAACTGAAATCCTAGTAGAACGTCCTTCCGATAATAAATTGCATCGCTCGTTGCACGGAACAACTCGCAGCATCATCGCTAACATGGTGAGCGGCGTTACTGAAGGCTTCTCCAAAAACTTGGAGCTAGTTGGCGTAGGTTACCGTGCAAGCAAAACTGGAGACAAAATCACACTTAACGTTGGTTACTCTCACCCAGTTGAGATCACTCCAGATAGCGGCATCGAGTTCGACGTTCCTGCGAACACTAAGATTACTGTTCGTGGTATCGATAAAGAACTAGTTGGCGCAACTGCAGCGAAAATTCGTTCCGTACGTGAACCAGAACCGTATAAAGGTAAAGGTATCAAGTATGAAGGCGAACGCATCATCCGTAAAGAAGGTAAAGCTGGTAAGAAAAAATAAGCAAACGGTTCGTTTGCTTAAGATAGCGTCTTAAGGCTGAAAGAAAGGAGTGAACTTTGTATGATTACGAAAGGCGACAAAAACAAGGCTCGTCTGAAAAGACACCTTCGTGTTCGTAAAAAAATTAACGGTACAGCTGCACGTCCGCGTCTATCTGTATTCCGTTCCTCCAAGCATATGTATGCTCAATTAATCGACGATGTTTCAGGAGTAACAATCGTTTCTGCATCCACACAGGATAAAGAATTGACTGAAGCAATTGGCAACGGTGGTAACATCGATGCAGCTAGCAAAGTCGGAGAATTGATTGCGAAACGCGCTCAAGCTAAGGGTGTAACCCAAGTAGTATTTGATCGCGGCGGTTACTTGTATCACGGCAGAATTCAGGCACTTGCTACAGCAGCTCGTGAAGCTGGCCTAGAATTCTAATCGACTTTATTTATAAGGAGGTTAAACGACTTGCGTGTAGATCCAAATACGTTAGAACTGACTGAAAAAGTTGTTAATATCAATCGCGTATCTAAAGTTGTAAAAGGCGGACGCCGTTTCAGCTTTAGTGCACTAGTAGTAGTCGGCGACGGTAAAGGCTACGTTGGCGCAGGGATCGGTAAAGCAGGCGAAGTACCTGATGCAATCCGCAAAGGTATTGAAGATGCTAAGAAAAACCTGATCCACGTACCAATCGTTGGCACGACTATTCCCCATCTTGTACTCGGACATTTCGGTGCAGGTGAAGTTCTTTTGAAGCCAGCTTCAGAAGGTACTGGCGTTATCGCTGGCGGCCCAGTTCGTGCAGTTCTTGAACTTGCTGGTGTCGGCGACATCTTGACGAAATCGCTAGGTTCTTCGAACTCCATGAATATGGTTAATGCAACGCTTGAAGGTCTTTCCCGTCTTAAACGCGTGGAAGAAGTTGCTAAGCTTCGTGGAAAAACAGTCGAAGAGCTGTTACGCTAAGGAGGGAAATAAGATGGCAAAATTGCAAATCACCCTCGTTCGCAGTTTAATCGGTCGCAACGAGAAACAACGTGCAACGGTTGAGTCTTTCGGTCTTAAGAAGATTCGTCAAGCAGTTGTTTTGAACGATAGCCCAGCTGTCCGCGGCATGGTTAACACTGTTAGTCACTTGGTAAAAGTTGAAGAAGTACAAGAATAGATAGCTGTTCTAAGAATTAAATAAGGAGGTGCACGAACGATGAAATTGCATGAGCTAGCACCAGCACCGGGCTCAACCCAAGCGCCAAAGCGCAAAGGTCGCGGTATCGGTTCCGGTAACGGTAAAACCGCCGGTAAAGGTCACAAAGGTCAAAACGCTCGTTCCGGCGGCGGCGTTCGTCCTGGTTTCGAGGGCGGACAAAATCCTTTGTATCGTCGAGTGCCGAAACGCGGATTTAACAACCCGTTCCGCAAAGAGTACGCAATTGTCAACATTGAAGAGCTAAATGCTTTTGCAGCAGGTACTGAAGTCACTCCAGAAGTTCTCATCGAGACTGGGATCGTTAAGAACCCGCTCGCAGGAATCAAAATTTTGGGTAATGGTGAAGTTAGCGTTACACTTACTGTTAAAGCAAACAAGTTCTCTCAATCTGCGGTAGAGAAAATCCAGGCTGCCGGCGGTAAAACCGAGGTGATCTAATTGTTCAAGACCGTGTCCAATATTTGGAAAGTGGCGGATCTTCGTACAAGGATCCTCTTCACCCTTTTCATCCTATTAATATACCGCATCGGTGCTTTTATTCCGGTACCTGATGTAAACAAAGATGTGTTTAAGCAAGTTAATACAGCCGGTTCGGAACTGTTCGGCTTGCTTAACACGTTTTCCGGCGGTGCTTTGTTCCAATTCTCTATCTTTGCAATCGGAATTACCCCATATATTACAGCGTCGATTATCGTACAGTTGTTGTCTATGGATGTTATCCCGAAATTTGCTGAGTGGGCAAAGGAAGGCGAGAACGGTAAACGTAAGCTCGCACAAATCACTCGTTATGGTACGATTGTTCTTGGTATGATCCAAGGTTTCGCAACAGCGATCGGCTTTAACCGTCAATACGGTTATGAAATGATCGTTGGCGCAACATTCGTTGATTACTTGCTTATCGCTATTATCTTGACAGCAGGTACTGCTTTCTTGATGTGGCTGGGTGAGCAAATTACGGAAAAAGGAATCGGAAATGGTATTTCCATTCTTATCTTTGCAGCAATCGCAGCTGGTATTCCTGGACACATTCGTACGATCGTCGAAGATCAGTTCGTAGGTGCTCAAGACCAACTGTTCCTGAACATTATCAAAATGGTACTGATTCTGATTGCGATTATCGCAATCATCGTCGGTGTTATATTCGTACAGCAAGGTATTCGTAAAATTCCTGTTCAATACGCAAAACGTGTTGTTGGACGGAAAATGTACGGCGGACAATCGACGCACATTCCGATGAAAGTGAACGGCGCAGGCGTTATTCCGGTCATTTTCGCGGTTTCACTCATCATGTTCCCGGTTACGATTGCTCAGTTTTGGTCCACTCAGGGTTGGGCAGACTGGATTATTAAGAATATGAGCTATGACCAGCCGCTTGGTATGGTATTGTACGTATTGTTAATCATCGGGTTTACCTTCTTCTACACTTTCGTTCAGATTAATCCGGTTCAAATGGCCGATCAAATGAAGAAAAATGGCGGATATATTCCAGGCATTCGTCCAGGAAAGCCAACTTCGTCTTACCTAACACGCGTTATGTCGCGTATTACGTTGACAGGTGCAATTTTCTTGGCGGTTATCTCAATCATTCCGGTATTCTTCGGGACACTTGCTGGATTACCTAAGTCAGTGCAGCTAGGTGGTACTTCATTACTAATCGTTATCGGTGTTGCACTTGATACGATGAAGCAAATCGAGAGCCAGTTGATCAAACGCCATTACAAAGGGTTTATCAATAAATAACAATAGGTTCTGACCGGGCTTCCGCGTTCGTCAACAGGCGCTCTGCGGCAGCCCGCCCGAGCCTATTGTGCTTAAAGCGAGGAACTCAGCAATGAACATTTTATTCATGGGCCCTCCGGGTGCCGGTAAAGGTACACAAGCTGAACGGATCGTAGAAGAGTTCGGTATTCCCCACATTTCCACTGGTGATGCATTCCGCCTCGCTATGAAACAAGGAACCGCACTTGGAATCAAAGCGAAAGAGTATGTCGATCAAGGCTTGCTCGTTCCCGATGAGATCACGAACGGCATTGTAAAGGAAAGACTTGAACAAGCCGATTGCAAAAATGGATTCTTGCTCGACGGGTTTCCTCGCACACTGCAGCAAGCAGAAGCACTTGATGTTATGCTTGCGGAGCTCGGACGCAGTATTGACCATGTTGTAAATTTAAAAGTTGATCGCAGCTTGCTGCTTGCTCGTTTGACGGGCAGACGCATATCGAAAACGACTGGTACGACTTATCATGTAATCTTTAATCCACCTAAGGTCGAAGGTATCTGCGACAAAGACGGCGGAGAATTGTATCAGCGTTCTGATGATACAGAGGAAAAGGTCGGAACTCGTTTGGATGAGTATACATCCAAAACCGCACCTCTACTCGATTACTACAGTGCTAAAGGTCTCCTTCGCGAAGTCGACGGCGAGAAGGACATTGATGTTGTAACATCAGACATCGTTTCCTGCTTGCGAGGTTCATTGTAATGATTATATGCAAATCCGAATCGGAGCTGCGTTATATGAGGGAAGCAGGACGCATTGTTGCGGAAACGCATCGATTGATGGCGCAGGCTGTGAAACCAGGCATCACTACTCGTGAGCTTGACCAAATCGCTGAAACGTACATTAAGAGTCAAAATGCGATTCCTTCCTTCAAAGGTTACAATGGTTTCCCTTCCAGCATTTGTGCTTCTGTGAATGATGAGCTGGTGCACGGCTTCCCTGGGTCACGCAAGTTGAACGAAGGCGATATAATTAGTATCGATATCGGTGCGCAATTTGAAGGCTATCACGGAGATTCAGCTTGGACCTATGCGGTAGGAGCTGTAACCCCTGAAGTTCAGAAGTTGCTCGATGTGACGGAAGCATCGCTTTATGCGGGGCTTGCGCTCGTCAAACCGGATATTAGGCTATATACAATTTCGCATGCTATTCAAAAGGTAATTGAAGATGCAGGATTCTCCGTAGTACGGGAATACGTAGGGCACGGAATCGGCGCGGACCTCCATGAGGAACCACAAATACCGAACTACGGCATACCAGATCGCGGACCTCGTCTGAAGACCGGAATGGTGCTTGCAATCGAACCAATGGTTAATATCGGTGAACGATATGTCCGGACGCTCGAAGACAATTGGACGGTTGTAACGGAAGACGGCTCATGGTGTGCTCATTTCGAGCATACAGTAGCTGTTACAGAGGACGGCTTTGAAATATTGACCATTTTGCCGCAGCAACCATAGTATGACGATGGAAGCTCGTCCCCAGATTGGTCAGTTCGTCAAAGTACTTCGCGGTAAAGATGAGGAAAGCTATGCTGTTATCCTAGCAATCGTTGATGAGCGATTCGTCATGATTGCCGATGGCCATAAGCGCCGATTCGATGGACCGAAGAAAAAGAACGTTCTGCATCTCGAGTTACAGCCTGCAATTAGTTCTGAGGTTTCAAGCAGTATGCAAGAGACCGGCAGGGTGACCAACGCAAAGTTACGTTATGCAATTCAGAAGTATTTAAATGCGAAAGGAGAATGACGGTTGGCTAAGGAAGACATCATTGAGGTCGAAGGTACGGTTATTGAACCGTTGCCGAATGCCACGTTCAAGGTGGAGCTGGAGAACGGTCATCAAATTCTCGCACATGTTTCCGGTAAGCTCAGAATGCACTTTATTCGCATCCTGACAGGAGACAAGGTGGTTATACAGTTATCGCCTTATGATTTATCAAAAGGGCGCATCACCTATCGTAAATAGGCTCAATTTGGGGCTTATTACGAAAGATTCGGGAGGTAATCACAATGAAGGTTAGACCTTCGGTAAAGCCGATCTGCGAAAAATGCAAAGTCATTCGTCGCAAAGGCAACGTTATGGTGATTTGTGAAAATCCGAAACACAAACAAAAACAAGGATAGAAGGAGGGGAATATAGCCTATGGCACGTATAGCTGGTGTAGACTTGCCGCGTGACAAACGCGTCGAAATCGCCCTGACATACATTTTCGGTATCGGCAAAACAACGTCGCAAAAACTTTTGAATACAGCTGAAGTTAGCTACGACACTCGTGTTCGTGACTTGACAGAAGACGAACTTGCTCGCCTTCGCGAAGCAATTGATAAATCTGTTAAAGTAGAAGGCGACTTGCGTCGTGAAATTTCACTTAACATTAAACGTCTGACTGAAATCGGATGCTACCGTGGACTTCGTCACCGTCGCGGCTTGCCTGTTCGCGGTCAACGTACTAAGACAAATGCACGTACGCGTAAAGGTCCTCGTCGGACTGTAGCTAACAAGAAGAAATAAGAAGGGAGGATAATGGACAATGGCTAAACCAAAAAAAGTCGTTCGTACAAAACGCCGCGACCGGAAGAATATTGAGACTGGCGTTGCGCACATTCGCTCGACATTCAACAATACGATCGTTACGATCACGGATCCTCACGGCAATGCAATTTCATGGGCAAGCTCTGGCAACATGGGCTTCAGAGGCTCACGTAAGAGCACGCCTTTCGCAGCGCAAATGGCTGCTGAAACAGCTGCTAAAGCTGCGATGGAGCATGGCATGAGAACTGTCGAAGTGATGGTAAAAGGACCAGGCGCTGGCCGCGAAGCTGCGATTCGTTCGCTTCAAGCTGCTGGATTGGAAGTTAACCTCATTAAAGACGTAACACCAGTTCCTCATAACGGATGCCGTCCTCCGAAACGTCGTCGCGTATAGTTGGATCTGATGTGGTATCAAATATCAACAACTTGTGAATAATGGTTGTGAAGGTTTGGCATACTACAAGGTTTGACTTAAAATAACGTAAGCTAACGGAGCGACGTTTGAAGGAGGGTACTATTAGTGATTGAGATCGAAAAGCCGAAAATCGAAACCGTAGAACTGAATGATGAAGGAACTTACGGACGTTTCGTCGTCGAGCCGCTTGAACGCGGATATGGCACGACGCTTGGGAATTCGCTTCGCCGAATTTTGTTGTCGTCGTTGCCGGGTGCAGCAGTAACTTCGGTTCAAATCGATGGAGTGCTTCACGAGTTCTCTACGGTTCCCGGAGTGATTGAGGATGTTACCGAAATCATTCTGAACCTGAAGGGCCTCTCGTTGAAAATCCACTCCGATGAAGAAAAGGTGTTGGAAATCGACGCGGATGGCGAAGGGAATATTACAGCGGGCGACATTCGAGCAGACAGCGATGTCGAGATTTTAAGCCCTGATCTTCACATCGCAACCTTGGCCTCCGGCGCGCGGCTCCATATGCGGGTATTTGCTAATCGGGGACGCGGTTACGTGCAAGCGGATCGCAACAAGAAAGACGAACAACCGATTGGTGTAATTCCTGTAGATTCGATTTACACGCCAATTACTCGTGTAAATTATAGCGTTGAAAATACGCGTGTTGGTCAAGTAACTAACTACGACAAGCTAACGCTTGAAGTATGGACTGACGGTAGTATTAGACCGGAAGAGGCTGTGAGCCTCGGCGCTAAAATTTTGACCGAGCATTTGGACTTGTTCGTTGGATTGACCGATGAAGCCAAAGACGCTGAAATAATGGTTGAGAAGGAAGAAGATAAGAAAGAGAAAGTTCTAGAGATGACGATCGAGGAACTTGATCTTTCCGTCCGTTCTTACAACTGCTTGAAACGCGCTGGAATCAACACGGTTCAAGAGCTAATTACGAAATCCGAAGAGGATATGATGAAGGTCCGTAACCTAGGCCGTAAATCCCTCGAGGAAGTTCAAGAGAAGCTTGAAGAGCTTGGTTTGGGCCTTCGCATGGAAGAGTAGTAACCAACTAGTGAAGACTTAAGAGCAAGGGAGGGGAAAACAAGATGGCATATCAAAAATTAGGACGTGACGCTAGTGCACGGAAAGCTTTGTTCCGTGACCTCGTTACTGACTTGTTCCTTTATGAGCGTATTCAAACGACTGAAGCTAAAGCGAAAGAAGTTCGTTCAATCGCTGAGAAGCTGATCACTAAAGCTAAGCAAGGTGATCTTCATGCTCGTCGTCAAGTAGCTGCTTATGTTCGTCGCGAAACTGTCGATGGTACACAAGACGCTATTCAAAAGCTATTCTCCGATCTAGCACCTCGCTATGCGGAGCGTGCAGGCGGCTACACGCGTATTCTAAAACTAGGACCCCGTCGCGGCGATGCTGCGCCTATGGTTTACCTAGAATTGGTTGACCGCGCGTAGGTTACCTAATAAATGAAATGTATAAGCTTGTCCACAGCGTTAAACCTTGTCCAAGCTTTATACGCGAGCGGTAAACGGCTTGTGCCTGCCAACGTGGGGGATGAGCTGCCAACGCAATAAAATATAAGTAAGTATTAGGGTCTCCCTATACTTCTTATATTTTAATGAAAAGGGTGGACCCTTGCGGCCACCTTTTTTTGTTTGAAAAGAATGATTTGTTATTCATGCCAGGGGCAATAGATGAGCTTGTGTGATACCTACAGGTGTCCATAAGGCTTAGCATCTTAGGTTCTCTTAGCAAGAGGGAATTTTGGACGTTTAGGTATCCCTATAGTTAAAGGGGGGGATAGGTTGAGGAATATATGCGTAAAGGTCAGTTATGACGGGGCAGGCTTCAACGGTTTTCAGACGCAGCCTTACGGCAGAACGGTTCAGGGTGAAATAGAGAAGGCCATAAAGAAGCTGACGGGCGAGACGACCATTATTATTGGCTCGGGTCGCACGGATGCGGGAGTGCATGCGCGGGGACAAATATTCAATTTCTATACGGAATCTACGATTCCGACAGAGAGATGGGCGATTGCGCTTAATACGCGGTTGCCGAAGGATATCGTCATTATTGAAGCATTCGATGTGCCAGAACATTTTCATGCAAGAAGATCCGCTAAGCGCAAAACGTATCGCTATACGATTGATACTGGTAAGTTTCCTGATGTATTTGGCCGACAATATCGCTTTCATCATCCGACGCCGCTTGATGTGGATGCGATGCGGGAAGGTCTCAGCTACCTAGTAGGTAAACATGACTTTACTTCCTTCACATCGATACATTCAACCAAGCCTCATCATATTCGTACGATCTATGAAGCAGATTTTGTTCAGGAAGGCCCAATCGTGCATATGTACGTGACAGGCAATGGTTTTCTGTACAATATGGTTCGAGTCATTATGGGAACTTTATTATGGGTTGGCGAAGGGAAGATGGCTTCATCGGAGATCAAAAACATCCTTGAGGGGCGAAATCGTTCGCTTGCTGGTCCTACGGCAATGCCGCATGGATTGATGTTGATGGATGTTGAATATTCCAGCGAAATACAGGGATAAATCACTATAAATTACTTGCACTTACTTATTCTTTATAGTAGAATATAACTTGTGCTTTCGAAGTGGCTAACCCACAGCCCCGACTGAGATTGTCACAAACTTGGCTATCAACAATGAACAAACAAATCAACGTTTACGTTGTTATAAAAACGATTAATGTATGAAATTAAGGAGGATCATCCATGCGTACCACTTATATGGCTAAATCAACTGAAGTTGATCGTAAATGGTTCGTCGTCGATGCGGAAGGCAAAACGCTAGGCCGCTTGGCGAGTGAAGTTGCTGCCCTGATCCGCGGCAAACACAAACCGACATTTACGCCACATGTTGATACAGGCGATTTCGTTGTTGTTATCAACGCTGAAAAAATCCATCTGACAGGTAAGAAAATGTCAGATAAAATTTACTACAGTCACTCCATGTACTCCGGCGGATTGAAATCCACTCCGGCTCAAGAGATGATTAAAAACAAGCCAGAACGCGTAATCGAACTGGCTGTACACGGCATGTTGCCTAAGAACCGTCTTGGTAACAAAATGAAGCTTAAACTTAAAGTATACGCAGGTGCTGAACATCCGCATCAAGCACAAAACCCTGAAGTTTACGAACTTCGCGGGTAATAAAGAGGAGGACAAGTTTCATGGCTCAAGTGCAATACTATGGAACCGGTCGTCGTAAACACTCTGTTGCACGTGTACGTCTTGTGCCGGGTGAAGGACGAATCATTATTAACAAACGCGACCTTAATGAATATTTTGGTCTAGAAACATTGAAGCTGATCGTAAAACAACCGCTTAACCTTACTGACACATTGTCTAACTACGATGTACTAGTAATTGCTAACGGCGGCGGTATGTCCGGTCAAGCAGGCGCTATCCGTCACGGTATTTCACGTGCTTTGCTTAAAGCAGACCCTGAATTCCGTCCGGCTCTAAAACGTGCTGGCTTCCTAACTCGTGATCCGCGTATGAAAGAGCGTAAAAAATACGGTCTTAAAGCGGCTCGTCGCGCTCCACAATTCTCGAAACGTTAATACTTCAAAATGTCTTCTCTGCTTGCCAGAGAGGGCATTTTTTTGTTTATAGAAGAAAAGCTACATCCAATTTAGATTTTTTTACTGCTATTCCCTTAAAAACACCTTTGCTGATCGGAAGACGCATAAGGTGTTTTTTGGTGCGTCCAATAAAATTTCAAACTTTATTTCATTTTGGTTAAAACTTATATTGAACATTTCACTTTTTGGACGTATAATTTTTATACAGAGCAATTTACTAGGAATTAAAAACGGAGGGCAAAAAAAATGAACCTTTTTGAAAAAGAAGCGCTTATCAAACAAAAGGAAGTTGAGCTCGAAAACGCAACACCGGAAGAAATTATTGCGTTTGCGGTAGAAACTTTCCCAAATATTACGTTTGCATGTAGCTTTGGTGCTGAAGATGTTGTGCTTGTTGATATGCTGCAGAAAATTAGCCCGAAAACGGACATTTTCTATTTAGATACGGATTACCATTTCAAAGAGACGTATGAGACTCGTGATTTGATGGCTAAGCGCTACCCAGGCATTCCATTCGTAGAAGTAAAGCCTGAAATTACACCTGAGGAGCAAGCTGCTCAGTTTGGCGAAGAGCTTTGGAAATCCGATGCGAACGCATGCTGCAACATTCGTAAAGTTAAACCATTAACCCAAATTCTTTCGAAATATGATGCTTGGATTACGGGTATTCGCCGCGATCAAGCACCTACTCGTGCGAATTCCAAAAAAATTGAGTACGACACAAAATTCGGGCTCGTTAAATTTAATCCAATCGCTCACTGGACATCCGAGGACGTATGGAACTATATTCGCGAGAATGATGTTATTTACAACCCATTGCATGATCAAAACTACCCGAGCATCGGTTGCGAGCAGTGCACGCGCAAAGTAATGCCTGGTGAAGATCCACGCGCTGGACGCTGGGCAGGTCAAGAAAAAACAGAATGCGGATTGCATAAATAAGCACTCTCGAGGAGGAGCAATATCAATGAGTCAAATTCTACCGCACGGCGGCGTACTCGTTAACCGTGTCGCTACGGGCGAACAACGTGAAGCATTACTAGCTGAAGCTGCTACCCTTAAATCGATTACGATCAACACTTGGGCTATATCTGACCTTGATTTGATCGCAGTTGGAGCATTTTCCCCACTTACTGGTTTTATGAACGAAGCTGATTACCAGTCCGTTGTGAAAGACATGCGTCTAGCAAATGGCACGGTATGGAGCATTCCTATTACGCTTGCTGTAGAAGAAGCGAAGGCAGCAGAGCTGTCCGCAGGAGAACGTGCAGCGCTAGTCGGTGAAGATGGCGTAACATACGCAATTATCAGCATTGATAGCATTTATTCGGTTGACCATAAAGTTGAAGCAGTGAATGTGTTCAAGACAGATGATTTGGAGCACCCAGGCGTTCAAAAGCTGTTCGAACGCTCTTCCATAAATGTAGGCGGAGAAATTACGGTGCTGAATCGTCCGCAGCCTGAGAAGTTTAACGAGTTTTATTTTGACCCAGCGGAAACGCGTCGTTTATTTGCAGAAAAGGGCTGGAAAACCGTAGTTGGCTTCCAAACTCGCAATCCGGTTCACCGCGCGCATGAATACATTCAAAAAACAGCAATGGAAATTGTTGATGCGCTTTTCCTCAATCCGCTCGTTGGTGAAACGAAATCGGACGATGTTCCTGCGAATGTACGGATGAAGAGCTATCTTGCACTGCTTGACAACTATTATCCGAAGGATCGTGTATTCCTTGGCGTATTCCCGGCAGCTATGCGTTACGCTGGGCCTCGTGAGGCGATCTTCCATGCTCTTGTTCGTAAAAACTATGGCTGCTCGCATTTTATTGTTGGACGCGATCATGCCGGTGTAGGCGACTACTATGGAACATACGAAGCTCAGGATCTGCTCAAAACGATTCCAGTAGAGGATCTAGGCATTACTCCACTTTATTTCGAGCACAGCTTCTTCTGCAAAGAGTGCGGCAACATGGCTACTTCAAAAACTTGCCCTCATGACAAGGAGCATCATTTGACGCTTTCGGGTACGAAGGTACGCGCATTGCTGCGCGATGGCATTTGCCCGCCGCCTGAGTTCTCCCGTCCTGAGGTTGCTAAAATACTGATTGAAGGCATGTCTGAGCAGCCAGTAGTTTAATTAACCGAATAACTTAAGGTTTGTCTCATAAACGACCATCTCGTCCCATATAAATGAATGTGTGCATTTGGCTAGATTAAGCTGTTTGCTGCTGTGTATTCATTTGATGGAAAACGGGGTGGTTTTTTTATGCGCCGAATTGATCGGCATGTTGTCATTTGGTTGACGTATAAGGGCTTAATTCGAATCAGTATCGGATTGCTGGTTATTGCACTAACGGGCATACTGCTTACACAATCGATGCCTTCAAAAAAAGCATGGTCGTATTGGACGCTGCCTTTGTCAGGCAAGACTATAGCCATTGATGCCGGGCATGGCGGGGCAGACGGCGGTGCGGTCAGTAAGCAGGGCATTATCGAAAAGGATTTAAACTTAGCGATTGCGCTGTATTTGCGCGATTATTTGCAGCAGGCTGGAGCGGTCGTTGTTATGACAAGGGAAGGGGATTACGATCTTGCAACAGGGGATTCAAGAGCCTATAGCAAGCGCAAGACAGAGGATTTAAAGAAGCGAGTGTCCCTTATTAAAAATAGCAATCCTGCCGCAGTCATAAGCATACATATGAACAGTATCCCTTCAGCTAAGTGGACGGGTGCACAAACCTTTTTTCATCCGGACAATCACCCAGACAATCGGATTCTCGCAACCTTCATACAAGATGAGATTAAACGCAATTTAGAAAACACGACAAGAGTTGCCGCTACCGTGAAGGATGTTTATGTGCTGAAGGCAATCGAGAACATTCCGACGGCACTCGTTGAGGTGGGCTTTCTATCTAACCCTGGGGAATCACAGCGACTTGCGGATACGGAGTACCAAAGATCAGTAGCTGCCTCCATCTATGAGGGTATTCTAAGATATACTGCAGGGGAGAAGCTGAGCGGAAGCGTGCTGCAAGACGAGGTAACCGACAAGTAAGAAACCTTTCGCCGAAAATGAAGCAAAGGTGCACCCTATGACTTGGTTCATGGGCTTACTGTGTTATACTAACTATTATATAGTTTTAATTATATAAAGGTGGGACACAACCTATGTTGACACGAGAGCAAGTTATAGAGGCCGTCGAAATCGTGACGGCACAGCATAAAGCGGATGGGGTTACCATCCGCGATGTAATGGTTCGGGACCGTCAAGTTTCGATGACGGTCCTTGGGTCTGGCGCGGCAATGGAGCCCGCGCTGGAAGCCTCGCTCCGCGAGGCGCTGGCGCGCCTGGGCGCCGAAACCGTGCATTTCCGGTTTCGGGCCGAGGCAGCGCCTGCCGCAGGCGCAGGCGCGTCTACGCCGCCGCCAGCGGCAGCTGCAGCACCGGCTGCGGCTAGCGCCGGTGCTGGCAAATCTAGCGGCCCAGCGCCCGTTCAGGGGCATGGGGCCGGCTTAGCTAACCCGCTGCTGGATCCTGCCAGCGGGGTGCAGTTCATCGCCGTCGCGAGCGGCAAGGGCGGCGTCGGCAAATCGACAGTGACCGTCAACTTGGCGGTCGCTTTAGCCCGCAGGGGCAAGCGCGTCGGCATCATCGATGCGGATATCTACGGCTTCAGCGTGCCGGATATGATGGGGATCGAAGAGCGCCCGGATGTTGTGAATGAACGGGTCATCCCTATTGAGAAGTTTGGTGTTAAGGTGATGTCCATGGGCTTCTTCGTAGAGGACAACAGCCCAATCGTGTGGCGCGGACCGATGCTTGGCAAAATGCTGCGCAACTTCTTCCAAGAGATTGAATGGGGCGAGCTTGACTACCTGCTGCTAGACCTTCCGCCGGGTACGGGAGATGTGGCGCTTGATGTTCATCAGATTATTCCGCAAAGCAAAGAAATTATCGTAACTACCCCGCATGCTACAGCAGCATTCGTTGCAGCTAGGGCAGGCGCAATGGCGATTAAGACGGAACACGAAATTATTGGAATCGTTGAGAATATGTCCTATTTCGAATCTAAAGTTACCGGCGAGAGAGAATATGTATTTGGCCGCGGTGGCGGCGCACGCCTCGCAGAGACGCTTCATTCAGATCTGCTTGCTCAAATTCCATTGGGGGCGCCAGACAATCATGTATCTGAGCCTGACTTTGCACCATCGGTATACAAAGCCGATACTGAAACAGGGAAGATGTACTTGGAGCTTGCAGACAGCGTATTAGCGAAATGCGGCAAATAGTCAAATAACAAAAGCCCGAACCATTGTCTAAGGCAGCTAATCCTTGCTGCCATGCGGACAACCTGTTCGGGCTTTTTTGAATTCATTTTATGCAGTGAAAACAATACTTCTACCGCTACATAGCCGAATCGCCGCCTTGTTCATCACCGCCGCCTGAATCGTCCCCGCCGCCGCCTTCCTCATCGGATTTTTGCTCACCGCCCGATTCTTCTTTCTTTTTATCTACTTTCTGGTCTGGGCTTGGTTTAAGCTCTTCTTGTACTGCTTTTTTCATCAGATCAAGCACTTCAAGTCGAAACAATGGATTTTGCATCGCATCCTGCATAAGGGACATCACTTCCTTGCGGTATTGCGTACTTTGCAGCACCTCAAGAATCATCTTGTCCATTTCAGGGTTTTTAAGCACCTTAATTAAATCAGCTTGATAGGAGGGGTCCTTTATTAGTTCTTTATGGATTTGTTTATTTTGCTTATTAACGGATTTGGCAAATTCCCCCGCGAAACGTGGATCAACCATAAGCTTTTTGATTACCTTGTCGTACTGAGGAGAAATAAGGACATCCTTAACCGCTAAGCGAACCTCCTCCTGATCCTGCACAGACAGCAGCTTAGAGGTTTGGCCACTATAACCGGAAATTTGCTGTGATGACTCCTGCAGTGCTTTTTGGGCATCCTCCGTTTTGAGGATATCAATAACCATCGTTTTTAAATCCTTGTAGCTGACCTGCTCATTACTACCTCCAGAGGACTCGGCGCCACAGCCTGATAAAACAAATAACATGGCTGTAATAACCGAAAATAAAGCAAAGCTCTTACGCATGATTCGCAAGCTCCTTCCTATGTCATTGCTGCTGCATACCGTTTGGATAAACAAATCGTTCGAAAAGTGATGGATCGTATAGTTATTATGTACAAAGTTCACCGGATTATCATGGACAGACTTTAGCTTTTTATTGTGAACGTGGTAAAATAAAGGGTAATGTGGATAACAGGAGGATAATGAACGTGAATTTAAAAAAGTGGTTCTTTTTATTTTGGAGCGGCATGGTAGTAGGCGGGCTTGCCTGCGTAATTACCGGTGCGTTGATGGCTTGGGTAGATCCGGAGTTTGGGTTCTTAGGCTTTAAAGCTGTCGGCTTTAATGCATTAATGATGGGTTTGGTCGGATTAATGATTGGAGCATTTAGCCAAATGGGCTTTTTCGCTTATTTAACGTTAAACTACATCGCTCTTAGCGTATTCGGCAAAAAATATTTATGGAATGCGCTGCAAGGCTATACGACGTTATTCGCAGCAATAGGGCTGGGGTATATGTTGTATGAGCAGCGCCTGAACAACTGGTTTTTCTGGACATTGCCGCTTACCCTGCTTCTATTTTCTGTTGCAGTATCATGGTTCAAGGTTAAGCAAACGAACAAAACCGCTTTTGTGCCAACCATGTTTTTGATGTTCTTCATTACATTCATTGAGTCTTGGCCTGCGCTGCAAGGTGAAACGAACGTATCTGCTATTGTATTTATGATGGTTCCTTTATTCGTCTGCAATGCATACCAAATTATGATGATGCRCCGTTTGGTCAAAAAAGAAACAACCGACTCAGCAGCGATTGCTGCGAAGCCGGTCGTTTAACTTAATATTCTAGTTCAGCAGCATTAATTTGCGGGAATGTAGAGGATGTCTTGTCCTGCACCGCTTTGCCGTCAACCTCAGTTTGTGTGATGAGGTCGGTTACCGTAACAAACTCATAGCCTTTTTCACGCAGCTGATCAATAACGATCGGAAGCGCCTCATGTGTCTGCTTTACGGAATCACTCGCATGGAACAAAATGATGTCGCCAGGATGAGCACGCGTAACGACCCGATTAATAATTTTGTCGGTGCCGATGTTCATCCAGTCGAGTGAATCCGTATCCCACTGAATTACCTTATATTGCAGCTCTTCAGCAATGCGCAGTACCCGCTTGTCAAAATCTCCGTTAGGAAGTCGGATCAATTTCGGTTGTTTTCCCGTTACGTCGGATAAAATGGTGTGTGCAGTCGTAATTTGTTTACGAATTTCTTCATCGCTAAGCTTGCTGTAATTATCATGCTTGTGGCCATGGCTGCCTATTTCATAACCAGCCTCTTGAATCTTTCTGACGATCTCGGGATGGGACTGGCTCCATGGTGAAGATAAGAAGAAGGTAGCCTGCTTAATGTTTTTCTCTTTTAGCACATTAAGAATGGGTTCCGTGCGTTTATCGCCCCAACTAATGTCAAAGGTAAGAGCAACAACCTTTTTGTCAGTGGGTACGCTGTAGATTGCAGCCGGCTGCTGCGGAGCAAAGACGGTGATGTTGTCACGTTCGGCATAAATGATGCCAATGGAAAATACGACAGCGATAGCAATTAAGAAATACCTTTTCAACTTTCGGCCATTCAGAACATAAAAAACGTTCATTGGGAAGGGCACTCCTCTCTAATGGAAGCTTGTACAAAGATAAGAAAGTATAAATCCGACCTTTATACTTCACTTATCCTTAATTGCGAAACGAGTATTTGCCTCCAACGAAGGCTGCCGTCGTTTACGCTTGTAGTACAATCTATGCTCGTACTACAGAGATATTCATCCATCTTGCGAACTTACAAGCTGCGGAGGGGATAAAATGTTTAAATGGCGTTTGATTTGGGAGCATTTTAAACAAATGAATCCCTATATAGCGTTTGGATCCATATTATTTTTAGCAGGCATGGTTATCGGAGGCACGAACCCAGCGTTCAGAGCTTTTCTTGATGAACAGCTGAAGGGGCTAGGACAGCTCGCTGAAATGATCGATGATTCCAAAAATCCAACGTTAACGATGATGATTTTCATTTTTTTGAATAATGCGGTCAAATCGATACTGGTTATGTACTTAGGTGCTTTGTTTGGGGTATTGCCTTTCTTTTTCTTAGTTGTAAATGGAATGATGATCGGTTATTTACTGAAAACGACAGCTGAGCTTCATGGCGGCGGGTATGTGATGGAGCTTATTGTTAAAGGTTTGCTGCCGCACGGAATTCTGGAAATTCCCGCGATTATTATTGCATGTGCTTATGGCATGCGTTTTGGAGTACTCATCTTCAAAGCGGTCGGATCACTTGTATTTGCAAGATCTAAGACAGGGAATATAAGCCGAGAGCTTGAAAGCTTCGTCGTTCGTACCGTTCCTGTCATGGTTATTTTGACGATTACACTGCTTATTGCGGCGGTAATTGAAAGTACAATTACATTATGGTTGTTGCAGATGTAATATTTTTTCCAATATTTGAGCATAACAGTAAAGCAGTGTCGAAACGCATTTGCGTGAGACGTTGCTTTTTTGTTCGTTAAAGGACGATCAAGTTGCGCTTTTCAACTTAAGGAGGTCACTCACGGCTATGCTCGGAATACTATTCAACGATAAAGAATGCAAAGAACTCGACTACGTCCTTCGCAAAGAGCTGGATGAAATGCTGCTCGACTTGAATGATTCAAGATTAGATGGTGATATTAAGCAAGCGATAACCAGAAGATATAAGATCATCTTCCGTATGTACGCACGTATTGCCTCCCCGAAAGAGCTATCGCGTTATGCATTAAATGCGCGTTCTTATCGATAAAATCAAGTTTTAAAACTTTTTTAAAAAAAGGGGTTGCATTTAATTGGGCCCCTGTGATATATTATTTCTTGTCGCCGCTGAGACACACGCGGTTGACACGAAAGAATGAATTGTTCTTTGAAAACTGAACAACGAGTAATAACTGCCTTGCAAATCCTTCGGGATGAGCAAATATAGCGATAAAAGTTATGAGCAAGTCAAACACCAATTTGGAGAGTTTGATCCTGGCTCAGGACGAACGCTGGCGGCGTGCCTAATACATG
>NZ_JBFTPZ010000049.1:0-53016 GCF_056398745.1 Paenibacillus sp. 01T424
CCGCAGCACCTTCACTGCGACTTTTCTATTAAGCAGCACATCATGCGCTTTATACACAAGCGCCATCCCGCCGCCGCCTATGCGAGTCAATATTTCATAACGTCCGCCTAAATCCTGTCCAATCATCCTTGTCACCCCTCTCGATTCGTGCCAGCTGCTTCTTGGAGAAGTACGACAGTTATATTGTCGTCCCCGCCTGCTTGCAGCGCAAGCGAAATGAGATGATCAGCTTTTGCATCCAGCTCAAGTTGATCCGTCGTGACCGTTTGCAGCATTTCCTGATCGCTCACCATATTTGATAATCCATCGCTGCACAGCAGCAGCACATCCTGTGCGGACCACTCTACCGCTTGAACATCGATTTCAACTTGAGAATCCGTACCAACTGCACGAGTCAGTACGTTGCGCCTTGGGTGGTGAGCAGCCTCCTCTGCGCTAAGCTGGCCAGACTTGACCAATTCATTCACAAGTGTATGATCATTCGTTAATTGTGTAATGACGCCCTCGGTAATCTTGTAAGCGCGACTGTCTCCCACATGGCCTATAATAGCGTTGTCCTGTTTCACTAAAGCGGCCACGATCGTAGTACCCATATTCCGATACTGCTCGTTCTGGGAAGCAAGCTCAAAGACAGCGTCGTTCGCCTGCGAAATCGCTTGTCTTATGAGCATTTTTCCTTCTTGCAGAGACAAGTCCTCTTTAGCGGCGCTTTTCTCCAGCATGCTTCGGAAAGCGTCAACTGCCCTCTGGCTTGCAACGTCTCCAGCCTGATGGCCGCCCATGCCATCAGCTACGATGGCAAGCGTTACTCCATTATTCAGTTGACTTACCCATGATTGGTCTTCATTGACATGACGAACCCGTCCAATATCACTGCGGTTTGCCGTTAACAATCAATCATCACCTCGCCTGAGACTCCATATGTTTTGCTCTTAATTGGCCGCATGCAGCTGCAATGTCATGCCCTTGTTCCCTGCGGATCGTTACACTCACTTTATTTTTCTCAAGTACACGCTGGAATTCAAAGATGTCCTCGCGCGGAGTCCGAACATAATTGCGTTCAGGAACATGGTTTACAGGAATCAAGTTAACATGGCACAACATTCCTTGCAGCACGTCTGCCAGCTCCTGCGCATGCTCAGCTTGATCATTAACACCGCCGATCAAGGCGTATTCAAATGTTATTCTCCGGCCAGTCTTCGCAATATAGTTATGGCAAGCTGCCATTACATCAGCAAAAGGAAAACGACGGTTAACCGGCATTAGCTTTGAGCGAAGCGCATCATTTGGTGCATGGATCGATAGTGCCAAGTTGATTTGTGTATTCTCCTCGGCAAACTTGTACATGCTCGGCACGATGCCGCTAGTCGAAACCGTAATGTGACGCTGACCGATGTTTAGGCCTTTCTCGTGGATCATAATACGCAAGAAAGCCATCGTTGCATCATAGTTCTCGAACGGCTCCCCAGAACCCATAATAACGATGCTGGATACACGTTCTCCGGTAGCATCAAGCATCATCTGCGCTGTAACAACCTGCGCTACGATCTCGCCTGCAGTCAAGTTGCGTTTCAAGCCGCCAAGCGTCGAAGCACAAAACGTACAGCCGATTCGGCAGCCGACCTGTGTCGTTACACAAATACTGTTGCCGTAGTTATGGCGCATAATAACAGTCTCAATCGCGTGGGCATCATGAAGTCCGAATAGAAACTTCACGGTTCCGTCCTTCGATTCAAACTTTGTAATCTCGTTAAGCGTAATAATTTGGAAGTTCTCCTCCAGCTTATCGCGAAGGGCTTTCGATAGGTTGGACATATCTTCAAAGCTCTTTACCCGCTTCACATATAACCAATCAAACAGCTGTCCGCCGCGAAATGCCGGCTCACCATTATCTGTCATCCATTGTTGAAGCTGTTCGAGCGTGTAGTCATATATGCATGGTTTCATTTCATCACACCTGTACCTTTATAGTAGGACGGCTCATAGAAGCTGAACACCGCCATCGATTTATTTTACCACAAACGCCCATGTTCAGCCATAAGCAGCGATTATGGACGCTTTACCATCCTTGCTATGAAAAATCCGTCACTGTCAAAATGCTGTGGAAGCAGCTGAGCTTGACCATTAAAATGCTCATCGATGGCTCCAGCTTTCATCAACTGATCAACGATAGCCTCTGGCCAATTGCGATCCAATTCAAATTCAGGATGCTCCTGCAGAAACCGAGCTACTTGCTGCTCATTTTCTTCCTTCTCTATCGTACATGTGCTATAAACAAGCACACCGCCAGGGCGCACTAAATCACATACAGAATGCAATAAACGCTGTTGAATGGCAGCGATATCCGATACGTCACCTGCGGTTTTGGTCCATTTGATTTCCGGTTTGCGTCTAATAACGCCGAATCCAGAGCATGGTGCGTCAAGCAACACGGCATCCATCGATTGCGGCTTGAAGCGCTCGCCTAATTTTAGAGCATCTTCGGTAATCGCTTCAACATTGCGCAGCTTCAAGCGCTCGGTTTGCGTCACAATTAAATCACGTTTATGTGCATGCAAATCATTCGCCCACACCTTGCCTTTGCCACCCATCAGTTCTGCCAAATGCGCGCTCTTTCCACCTGGTGCCGCGCAGCAATCCAGCACTTGCATGCCGGCTTTTGGCGCTACAATTTCAGCTACCAGCATGGAGCTTTCATCCTGTACCGACCAAACACCCTCGCGGAATCCGTCCGTATCAGCCAGATTGCCTCCGCGATTAATCGTAATACCTGCAGGAGCAATGACAGAAGGCTCAGCTTCATATCCTGCTGCTTTTAGAAGCTCGATCGCTTCTTCACGATTGCCCCTTAGTGTATTAGCGCGAACGCTTGTATGCGGATGCTCATTGCCCGCAGCGCAGATAGCTTCTGCCCGCTCATAACCGTATGCCGTAGCCCAGCGGCTTACTAGCCATTCTGGATAGGAATGCCGCAGCGCAATTTGCATAATTGGATCTTTATGTTTAATTTCAGCTGGCTGCAGCTCAGCTCGTCCGCGATCGATGCTGCGGAGCACGCCGTTAACCATACCTGAAATACCGGAATGTCCGCGTTTCTTTGCAATCGTAACCGCTTCATTCACAGCAGCATGTGCCGGAATGCGATCTAAGTACAATAGCTGATAAGCACTCATTCGAAGCAGCTGATGTACCCAAGGCTCAAGCTTATTCAGCCCTTTGGATACAAAGCGGCTAAGCCAGTAATCAAGCGTCACTTGTCGCTGAATCGTGCCGTAAACAAGCTCGGTAACAAGCCCGGCGTCCGCTCTCTGCAAACCTGCATCCTGCAATGTGCGATTAAGCTGCAAATTGCTGTATGCACCGGTTTGTGCGACCTTTACTAATGTATCCATTGCCAGCTCACGCGGAGATTTCACCTTGCGCGGCCCCGGCTGCTGTTGTCCATTTTGAGCAGACTGCCCGCCGGCAGCAGGTCGTTTATGACCTGCTTTCGCTCCGGATTTTCCTTTTGCTCGGTTGCTGCTATTGCGATTTGGACTTGGTTTTTGTGTACTTTCCGTCATGCTGCTCCACCATCTCCTAATCGTGTGCCCGCTTCTAAGCGAGCACCCTTAAGCCAATCTGCTGCGGTCATCGTTCTTTTTCCAGCGGGCTGAATTTCTTTCAGCACTAGTACGCCTTCACCCGTTTGAACATGAATGCCGCTGCTGTCTGCTGCAACTACGGTTCCTGGCTCAGCAGCAGCTTTAGCTGCTGTGGCTGCAGAAGGAACTCCGCAATTCCACACTTTGAATACTTCTCCGTTTAAGTACGTAAAGGCGCCGGCCATTGGCGACAATCCTCGCACCTGATTAAAGATGGCACGCGCAGGTCTTGTCCAATCAATTCGTTCATCATCGCGGGTCAAATTCGGTGCATAGGTTGCTTGCTCATGCTGCTGCGGCTCGGCTTTTACTTCTCCAGCAACGATTGCAGGAAGCGTCTTGCCAAGCAGTTCAGCACCTGCGATGCTCAGCTTCTCAAACATCGTGCCCGATGTATCCTCATCGGTAATTGGAAGCTCCACGACGCTAATCATATCGCCGGTGTCCAGTCCTTCTGCCATATACATAATCGTCACGCCAGTTGAACTCTCGCCATTAATGATCGAACGCTGTATAGGTGCGCCGCCGCGATATTTCGGCAGCAGCGAGCCATGCACGTTGATGCATCCAAGTCGAGGGATTTCCAGCAGCGCCTTCGGCAATATTTGGCCGTAGGCTGCCGTTACGATAAGATCCGGCTGCATCTCAGCAACCATTGCAACCGCCTCCGCACTGCGCATGCGCTCAGGCTGGAGCACTGGCAGTCCAAGCGACAACGCCGCTTCCTTTACAGGCGGCGGCGTCAGCGTTTTTTTGCGGCCCTTCGGCCGATCAGGCTGTGTTACAACAGCGACAACATTATATTGCTGCTCAAGGAGCAGCTTCAAAGAGGGAACGGCAAATTCTGGCGTCCCCATAAATACGATACGCATGAAGCTATTCGCCGCCTTTTCTAGCTCTTTCCGAAATGTCGTAGATGCTCTCCGCCAAATCGGTAAACAAAATGCCGTTCAAATGATCAACTTCATGCTGGAACGCGCGCGCGAAGTAACCAGATGCTTGAACAGTAAACGTCTGTCCGCTGCTGTCTTGTCCGGTTACCACAATGCGATCAGCACGCAGCACGTCGCCATTAAGATTCGGAATGCTAAGGCAGCCCTCAGGACCAAGCTGCTCTCCTTCTTGCTCTACGATGACGGGATTAACCATCTCGACCAAACCATTCTCATCGCCTACATCTACTACAATAACACGCTTCGAAATGCCGATTTGAGGCGCAGCAAGACCTACTCCCTCTGCATCGTACATCGTTTCAGCCATATCTTTTAACAGCTTTTGCAAGTTTGCATTAAATTTCGTTACTTCCTTCGCCACTTCCCGCAATACTGGATCTGGCTCTTTTACAATTATACGGATACTCATAGTATTCCCTTCCTTTACGTTCATTAAAATAGTAATAGCTATTTATAATATAACTTGTGGATCTACGTCAATACTGAATTGCACCTGGCGCTGCGGCGGACCATCCGTAAACGGGACGAGTGCCTTGCGAACAAGGGCCGAAGCATCGATACTCCCACGATATTTTATCACACATTGAAAACGGTAGCGATCTTTCATTCTTGAAATCGGCGATGCTACTGGCCCAAGCACCTCCAGCGCTCGACCAAAACCGCTGCTTAGCGAAATAAGGACGCCTTCATTTTCCGCTAATTCTCGCAGATCAGAAGCAAACCGTTCACTAATGGAAGATAGCAGCGGCAGCTGCTCATGAGACATCGTAACGAGAATCAGTCTGCAATAAGGCGGATAGCCCATTGCACTGCGATGACGCAGCTCTTCACTTACAAAAGCGGTGTAATCATGCTGCTGAGCGGTCACTACTGCATAATGCTCGGGAGCATAGGTTTGAATGACGACTTCACCTGGCAAATGATGCCTGCCTGCACGTCCCGCAACCTGTGTAAGCAATTGAAACGTTCGTTCTGCTGCGCGAAAATCAGGCAAATTTAGCGATGTATCGGCAGCAATTACGCCAACTAGAGTAACAAAAGGAAAATCAAGACCTTTCGCTACCATTTGCGTACCGAGCAGTACATCCGCTTTACGCTCGCCAAACTGCTTCAGAAGCTTTTCATGCGAATTCTTTTCTGTAGTTGTATCCACATCCATGCGAATAACACGAATGCCCGGGAACAGCTTCGAGAGCTCTTCCTCAACCCGCTGCGTTCCAGTTCCAAAATAACGAATATGCTCGCTTTGACAAGAAGGACATGTGGTTGGGGCCTGCTCGGCATGCCCGCAATAGTGGCAGCGCAGCGCCCGTGATTTCTGATGATAGGTCAATGAAATATCGCAGTGGGGACAAGCTGCAGTATAGCCGCAAGACCTACACATCACAAATGTTGAGTAACCGCGTCTATTTAGAAGCAGCACCGATTGCTCTCCGCGCTCGAGCCTATCAGCAAGCGAGCTGTGCAGCAAGCGGCTGAACATCGAGCGGTTGCCTTCCTTCAGCTCCTCGCGCATGTCGATAACGGCAACCGGCGGAAGCGGTCTGTCGCCTACACGGCTAGGCATTGGCAGCAATGCCGGCTCGCGGCCTTCGTCCCGGGCAGACAGCGGCCGGCTAGCCGCTGCAAAGGATTCCAGCGATGGCGTTGCCGAACCAAGAACGACTGCCGCTCCATGCTGCTTCGCTCTTCTGACCGCCACATCACGAGCGTGATACTTCGGACTTTCCTCCTGTTTATAGGAGGATTCATGTTCTTCATCAATTATAATAAGCCCAATTCGTTCAAATGGTGCAAAAATAGCGGAGCGTGCGCCAATGGCTACCTGAACTTGGCGGCTGCGAATTTTTCGCCACTCATCGTATCGCTCGCCATTCGAAAGCCGGCTATGCAGCACAGCAACTGCGTCGCCAAACCGTCCTTTAAAACGCTCAACCATTTGGGGCGTCAGCGAAATTTCAGGAACGAGTACAATGGCCTGCTTCTCCTGCTCCAAGCAAAATTGAATAGACTGCAAATAAACTTCCGTTTTCCCGCTTCCCGTTACACCATGCAGCAGCATCGTCTGAGGCTCGCCTGCATCAACTGCTCTAACGATACGGTCATAAACATCTTTCTGGCCTTCTGTCAGCTCTAGTGGAGTCGTTCGTTCAAATTCTCTACCCGCATAAGGATCGCGCTGCTGCTCTACCTCTCTAAGCTCAAGCAGCCCTTTCTCTGCGAGTGAACGAACACTTGCCGCAGAGCCCCCTGCCAAAGTGAGCAGCTGCTGCAGCGCCAGTGGTCCGCCATGCTCCAGCATAAAGGCAAGCACTTCACGCTGCTTAGCCGCACGAGAAGGCAAGGCTTCCATCTGTACGCGTACAGCCTCCACATTATCTGGCACATATACGGTCAGCACCTTGCGTACAGCAAGTCGATCGCGAATTGAAGTTTGTTCGACCAGCACACCTTCGCGAAGAGCAGCCTTGACGGCCTTTGCATGCTCAGGAAAACGCTCCAGCAGCACTTCAAGTTTAACAAGCTGTCCGCTGCTGCCTAGCCACTCCAGCATAGCTGGCGGCAGATCCACCATTGCTGCTTCTTCGTCTTGAATGCCAACCAGCCGTTCAGCCTTTCCCTTCAAGGCTGCCGGAATCATAGCCTGAAGCGCTGTCGTCCATGAGCAACAATATTTATCGCTCATCCATTTCGCAAGTTCAATAAGATCCGGCAATAAAGGTGGAACATGATCGAGCAGCTCTGAAATCGATTTTAATCGATTTATAGCAACATCGGTCGTCTCCGACAGTTCCGTGACAAACCCTTGCAAGACGCGGCCGCCAAAAGGAACGCCAACGCGGCTGCCGACCTCAATCCAATCTTCAAAGGCTGCAGGCACTTCATAGTCAAACGGCCGATCCGTCTGGCGGCTCGGYACGTCAACAATTACTTTAGCAATCATTAGCCGTTCCCTCCAGGAGACACTAGCCGCCCTGCAATCAACTCCAGCAAGCGATTCGCAACCTCACGCTTAGACAATAGCGGCATCTTCTCCACGAGTCCTTCTGCGCCATACACCTGCACAATATTGGTATCTCCGTTAAAGCCCGCTCCGTCCTTGCTTACATCATTAGCAACGATGAGGTCGCAATGCTTGCGGCGCAGCTTGTCCATCGCATAATGCTCGATCTGCTCCGTTTCTGCCGCAAAACCAACAAGAAACTGCTTCTGCTTGTGCTGTCCCAATGTCTCCAAAATATCCGTTGTACGCTCTAGCTCGAGTACGAGCTTCTCGCCTTTTTTCTTCATCTTCTGATCGCTTACATGTACCGCTCGATAATCGGCTACCGCTGCCGACTTCACGACAATATCCATGTCGTCATAGATGCTCGTTACAGCTTCAAGCATTTGCTGCGCGGACTCCACACGAATGACCTTCACACCTGCAGGAGGCTCTGCTGATGTACGGCCCGCAACTAAAGTTACATCAGCGCCCATCATCAGCCCCGCCTCAGCAATTGCAAAGCCCATCTTGCCTGACGAGTCATTGGTCAAATATCTTACCGGGTCCAGTCGCTCAATCGTTCCACCTGCAGTAACAAGCAATTTTTTCCCTTTTAGCTTACCGTTTTTGCTAAACCACGAGTCGATTGCAGCTACGATATCTTCCGGTTCGGCAAGGCGTCCTTTGGCAACATAGCCGCATGCGAGCTGCCCGGTGCCAGGCTCAACAAACATCACGCCGCGCGACGCCAGCAGCTCCAAATTATGGACAACGGCTGGATGCTCATACATATGTACATTCATCGCTGGCGCTATGAGTACCGGACAAGTAGCAGCAAGCAGCGTTGTGCTAAGCATATCATCAGCGTGACCTCCGGCTAGCTTTGCTATTGCATTAGCAGTAGCCGGAGCAATGACGACTAAATCCGCATGATCAGCCAAATGAATATGAGAAACTACCGCAGGATCTCTCTCATCAAACGTATCGATATATACGGGATTGCGAGATAACGTTTGCAGCGTGAGCGGCGTTATAAATTTTGTTGCCGATTCAGTCATGATGACGTTCACATTAACGCCCGCCTGCACCAGCTTGCTGCAAAGCGCTGCGCCTTTATAGGCTGCAATTCCGCCTGTGATGCCGAGTATAATTGTTTTTCCTTTTAGCATGGTGTATCTCCCGTCAAGCGCAAACAGCAAAACCCATCCTTTGGCGGCAATAGTCCGTTTCATGATGAAATATAAACTGCTTTCACAATATGTTAACATCAAATTTTATATTTCAAATGCAAACGGCAGAAGCCGCCCAATGGCAGATAAGCTCGTTACGCGATAAAATGATAAGCCGCATAATAAGTATCTAGCTTATCATGTTATAGTATTTGAAATGTGTAACTTTATTTGTCATTGATAATTACGAATTGTACTACCAATCCTTGCGTTCCCTTAAGCTTGTAATTTGGGCAACATGATGTTTGCCATGCCAAGCTACAAATCCAAGAAAATAAGCTAATCCAATTTGACTGCCCTTCTCTGGATGATAGAACATTTTTTCGAAATCTGAAGCATTCATTGAACGAAGCAGCAATACCCATCGTGCATAAATACCCTCTACAATCGCTAAGCTGATATCTGTCGATGCTTGCAGGCTGTCAGCGGTTTCTGCCCAGCGTTCCCCGTTAAAAGGCTTAATCGTCGGATTGGACTCCGTCAGGGCAAGCTTGAATCGTGTGAAACTATTCATCGATGCATCTGCCAAATGATGAACTACTTGGCGCAAGCTCCATCCGCCGCTTCGATAAGACGTATTCAACATGTCTTCATCCAAATCTGCCAAAGCTGCTCTTAGCTGTCCTGGGAGCTTCTCAATCTCTACAATCCATTGTTCACGCTGCTTAACCGTCATTCCCTCGAACGAGTACCTGCCAATTGGATAACGTAATTTGTCCATTCCGTTCCCTCCTGTTCATTCGTCCTGCACCTGCAAACACTGCTTCTATCATATCATATGCGGCAGAAAATTCTAAGTAATCCATTCACATTTCAAGCTGTAATTTATGTTTTATTTCCCTTGATTAAGCGCTGCTTTTCTTAACTGATGAGCAAGCTTGTACAGCTCGGCAATATCATATCTGCCTATTTGCTCGAACCTACCTACTGCCTCGCCAATATCCACGACATCAACGGCAATGACTTGCTCGCCGTCTGGCGGATTAAGCGGTGCCTCCACCAGATTAACCTCGCCATAGCCGACTAGCCGCACAAAATGTGGGTGCGGAATATGCGGCCTATATGGCTCATCAGCAAACGAGCGGCATTGAAAGCAGCCAAACAAC
Organism: Paenibacillus sp. 01T424; assembly: GCF_056398745.1. Lineage (NCBI taxonomy): Bacteria > Bacillati > Bacillota > Bacilli > Caryophanales > Paenibacillaceae > Paenibacillus > Paenibacillus sp. 01T424. Next base: position 9,919 of record NZ_JBFTPZ010000049.1, read on the forward strand.
GTATAAGAAACCAATTCTGCACCAAGTTCTTCTTTCACTTCACGAACAAGTGCGTCCATATGGTGCTCGTTAGGCTCTAAAGTCCCTCCGGCAAGTTCCCATCTTTCGTCATCTAGCTTCATGACTACATATTGATCGCCAACCGTAGGTATGATGCTAATATTGCTAACAGATTCTTCCGCCACTTCGTAATCAAGAGAGAAACAATTTTCAACCAAACCCCATACTATACCTTTAGATAATGTTGGAAAAGATTGCAGGCTTATGTTCATTTTGATGTTCGTCCTTATCGACTATTATTGGTTATTCATCATTTTCAGAAATTCAAAGATTCCAACTGACATGCCAATCCCTACAAGCACAATAAGAAAGCCAATAACAAAGTTCATCCATCCTGAGCGTTTGTGTCTTGGCTTAGCAACGATCCGCTTGACCTGTTCATCGAGCTTGTCTAATGACTCTTTTATTTCGCGGAGTTCCTGTTCATCTGCCATCATTCTCGCACTCACAGCCTCTCTTTGAAACGTTATGACCTGCTCAAACTCGCTTATCAACAATATGTTTGTTCTCTTTGATTTCTTTCCTCAGCATTTGGATCTCTGTATTAAGCATTTCCACTTGCTTTGTCAATTTAGACGAGTTTATCGAATCTCGGATAATAAATGACAATAGAAACAAGAAAACAACCATAATTATAATCGTAAAAAAGATGGGATCCACAGGATTGCTCCTTTCAAAAATTGTGCGCATTAAAAAAGAAAAAGGAGTGTAATACTGTCTCCAGTATACACTCCGCTGTTCTGTTTACTATAATAAAACAGATCTTAATCCTCTTTTGTTGCTAGGTTTTCCACTTGGAGAATGTCACCGTAAATTTCTTCTAGTGCCACACCAACATACTTGCGAGAGCGCGGGTTTTTAAGCTCCGACTTGTCTCCGTTGCGAAGCATGCGTGCGCGTCTTGAAGCTGCTACGACAAGCGTGTATTTACTGTCAACTTTTTTCACCATTTCATCAATGGACGGATATAACATCGTTCATTCTCCTCACTCATGCTTTCTCAATTGCGGCAACCATTCCCGAAACGTAAGGTAAATATCTTTCTCTGCGGCAATGCTCTGCAATCATGATGCTGCGAATACGATCGCATGCAGCATCTATCTCATCATTCAATACCGCATAGTCGTAGTGACCGAGCAAATTCATTTCTTCAACGGCCACAGACATGCGATTATTGATCGTATCCAATGTTTCAGTACCACGTCCGGTAATTCGCTGCTTCAGCTCATCCAAAGACGGCGGCAACAGAAATACGAAAATACCTTCGGGAAACTTTTGTTTCACCTTAAGCGCTCCCTGTACCTCGATCTCCAAAATAACGTCCTTGCCGCTCTCTAAAGTTCGTTCAACGAAATCACGCGGTGTACCGTAGTAATTACCAACATATTCAGCATGCTCCAAAAGTGCGTCACGCGCAATCATATCTTGGAACTGCTCTCTGCTTTTGAAAAAATAATTCACGCCATCTACTTCACCCTGACGCGGTAGCCTGGTCGTTGCCGACACAGAATAAACCAGCTCAGGAACCTTGTTGCGAAGAACCGAACAAACCGTTCCTTTGCCAACCCCTGAAGGGCCGGACAATACAATTAACAATCCCTTATCCATATTACTCCCCGTACTATTCGTCGTTATCGTCGTCCTTAGTGGATAATCGGTGCGCAACTGTTTCTGGCTGAACCGCCGATAAAATCACATGATCACTATCCGTAATAATTACAGCCCGTGTGCGACGACCATATGTAGCATCGATCAGCATATGTCGGTCACGCGCTTCTTGAATGATTCTTTTAATCGGAGCCGATTCAGGGCTTACGATTGATATAATGCGATTTGCAGATACAATATTACCAAATCCGATATTAATAAGTTTAATAGCCAAGCCTCGTTCCTCCTCCGCCTACGGTCTTCCCTTGTGCATCTGTCTACAAATGTTCAAATACCTTTTATATTTTATAAATGTGAATACGACAAGTTCGCGTTCTTGCCAAATACCGACAGAACTACTGCACTATTGTTGACGAAAAAAGTGTCGGACATACTTCCGTTACAGGCTTTAGAAGCCATTATAAACGATTTTAGGCAGCCTGTCCTTACCACGCTGAACATGTGCGGCATCTGTATCCATGATTCATTTTAATTGATTTTTCACGAACGAACAAGCGAAAATGCGAAAACAAGCAAAAAAAGGCTGTTTTCGCATCTATTTTATCGATTTAGTTGTGTACGCTCAGTCTTCTCCCAAACGTATTTGGTAAGCTGAACACCCATATCATAGAACATAAACGGTGTGATTAAATATATGCCATTAAAATGCGGCAAAGCAACGTCGAGCAGCTCCTTTGCAATTTGCACGCCTTCCGCTCGGCCCGCTTCCCCTTCAAGACCCGCCATGCGCTGGCGAACCTCATCAGATAGCTGGATACCAGGCACCTCGTTATGCAAATATTCGGCATTCCGTCCGCTGGCCAGCGGCATAATTCCGATAAATACAGGTACTGACAAATGCTTCGTTGATTCTGCGATTCGCTCAATTAAGCTTGGGTCATAGACAGGCTGCGTCATAATGTAATCTGCACCCGAAGTAATTTTACGTTCAAGCCGTTGGACCGCTTTGTCTAAATGCTTCACATTAGGATTAAATGCGGCGCCTACAACAAACTTCGCTTTTTGCTTAAGCGGCTTGCCTGAGAAGGCTGTTCCATCATTCAACTGCTTAATCATACGAATCATCTCGAAGGAAGTAAGGTCATAAACCGAGCTCGAATCCGGCAAATCGCCAAATCGGGCAGGATCTCCAGTTACAGCAAGCACATGATCGATATCGAGTGCATCAAGACCCATCATATGTGACTGCGTACCAATCAAGTTACGATCTCGGCAAGCGATATGCACGAGTGGACGAATGCCTACTTTCTCCTGGACAAGCGCTGCGAGTGCAATGTTGCTCATTCGCGTAACAGCCAGAGAGTTGTCAGCCATCGTAACCGCATCCGCCTTTGCTTCCTTCAAAGCAGCAGCACCAGCCATAAATTTACGAATATCCAAATCACGCGGCGGGTCAAGCTCAACAATGACGGTGTGGCGCTTCTGAACCAAATCTACAATGTTAGGCTCCTGCACCGTTTGTTTCAGTGGCGCAGCATCTACTGTATCAGCTGATTTCTCAACTGGCTTTACAACAATTCTCTCTGCTGCAGCCGAATGAACAGCTGCTTGTCCGAGCTGTGGAACGTAACCATCTAGCGCCTCGGCAATTGCCTTAATGTGCTCAGGAGTCGTACCGCAGCAGCCGCCAATCAAGCGAGCGCCGCGATCTGCAAAGCGCAAGGCTGTCTCTGCAAAATATTCAGGTCCTGCGGGATACGTATATTTGCCATCAATATAGTCGGGTATACCTGCGTTCGGATATACCGATAATGGTAAGCCAACTGGCCCCGTTATCGAGTCGATCGCTCTCATAATCCCATTCGGGCCGCTGCGGCAATTAAATCCAACCATATCAGCGCCCTCTTCTTGCAGTAAATCGAAGGCTCCCTTCATGCCATTCCCATCCTGCGTGCGGCCAACATCCTCGACTGCAAACTGGCAAATAACAGGAACATTCGACGCTGCTCTAGCAATCTTAAGGGCAAGCAGCATTTCATCAAGATCATAGAAGGTTTCCAGCAAAAGACCATCCACGCCCTCATCAAGCAGCGCATGCATTTGCCGCTGATAGGCTTCAATTACTTTAGCTGTTCGTAAATTTTTCAGCTTGCCGTCTCGAATGGAGCCAACAGCGCCTACAACATAAGCATCATTGCCGATCGCTGCACGAGCTGCGCGTACACCAGCACGGTTAATTGCATCCATTTCGTCTTCTAAGCCATATTTCGAGAGCTTCTCAAGATTGGCTGAGAACGTGTTTGTCTCAATTACGCGTGCGCCAGCTTCATAGTAGCGACGGTGAATATTTTCAATTACATCGGGACGGTTCGTATTGATTTCCTCATAAGAAACGCCGACAGGGAACCCCATCTGATATAGATAGGTTCCCATCGCGCCGTCCCCGGTCAAGATACGCTGCTGGAGCGCTTCCCTCAAATCCGGTTTCATTATATTCATACCACCCATCTTACTTTGCTCTTAAAACTCGCCGCAGAATGATACTGCAGCCGGTCCAGACATATATACATGATTATCGGATTCATTCCACTCAATCAATAGGTCGCCGCCTTTGAGTGAAACCGTTGCTGTCCGATCTGTTGCGCCAGTGAGTACAGAAGCAACTACCGTTGCGCAAGCGCCTGTACCGCAAGCTAGCGTTGGTCCTGCACCGCGCTCCCAGACGCGCATATCGGTATGCGTACGGGATTTCACCGTAACGAACTCAACATTTATTTTACGTGGAAATAACGGATGTGTCTCAAGTTTGGGACCCCAAGTGCCTAGATCAAAATTTACAGCATCATCAACATAGATGACACAGTGAGGGTTGCCCATCGATACAGCGGTAAAACGGAATTCACGACCGTCCACCTTTATCGGATGTTCAACGACTTGCTCCGCATCGATCGTTGTTGGTACACGAAGGCCATTTAGAATCGGCTCTCCCATATCTACACGAACAGATGACACTTTGCCATCTTGAACGGTAAGCTGCACTTTTTGAGCGCCTGCGCCAAGTGTTTCGATTGTAATCTCTTCTTTATCGGTTAAGCCATTATCATACACATATTTAGCGACGCAGCGAATGGCGTTGCCGCATTGCTCAGCTTCTGAACCATCAGAATTAATAATGCGCATACGGAAATCCGCGATTTCTGAAGGCAAAATATAAACGAGACCATCTGCCCCGATTCCAAAAAACCGGTTGCAAAGCTGTATAGCTAATTCCGCAACATTTTCTGGAAGCTGCTGCTCGCCTGCAATCACCACAAAGTCATTTCCCAAACCGTTCATTTTTGTAAAATTCATCTGAATGCCCTCTCCTTGCTACATCTCTAGGTATGATAAAACTATGATTAATTGCTAATAGCATACCGCAAAGCAAGGAGAAAGGCTATTCATAATTTGTATCAAGATTTGTATTTTTTCGTTATCTTGCCGCGGTTTGAGGGCCTAACGGCCATTTCGTTTTACCTTTATTTTTCTTGGAAGTGCCGAATACACTGCCAATTCCCATTAAGAAAGTAGGAATTCCCGCAGCTACAAAGACGAGACACCATTCACGGAAGTTAAGTGGAACGGTTTTGAAGATAGGCTGCAATGCATCGATATAAAGCACTCCGATCATCAACACTAGCGATGACAATACGGCAAGCACCAAATATTTATTTTGGAACGGATTACGGTGAAAAATGGAACGCGAGCTTCGGCAGTCAAATACATGGATGAGCTGTGCCATAACGAGAGTAGCGAAAGCTACCGTTTGCGCCTTCATTAGGTGCGCAGCATTGTTTGGACCGTCTTGAAGCGTAATCCAGAAAGCGCCAAGCGTACATACACCTATCAGAATGCCTCGGCTTATAATTTTCCAGCCCAGCCTGCGGGAGAAGATGCTCTCCTTTGCCGAACGAGGCTTTTGCTGCATTAAATCCTTTTCTGCCTGATCTACGCCAAGCGCCATTGCCGGCAATCCGTCCGTGACCAGATTGACCCACAAAATTTGAATCGGAACGAGCGGAAGCGGCAATCCTGCCATCATCGCAAGAAACATGACGAGTATCTCACCAACGTTTGATGCTAATAAATAACGGATAAATTTTCGGATATTTTCATATATGCCTCTTCCTTCTTCTATAGCAGCTACAATTGTCGAGAAGTTGTCATCACTCAGAACGAGCGCGGACGCTTCCTTCGATACATCCGTTCCGGTAATGCCCATCGAAATTCCGATATCCGCTGCTTTGATCGCTGGAGCATCGTTTACGCCGTCGCCTGTCATCGCAACGACATGTCCTTGGCGCTGAAGCGCTTTGACGATACGCAGTTTATGCTCTGGCGATACACGCGCGTATACATAAATATTGTCTACGAGCCGGTCGAGCTGTTCATCGGACATCGCCTCCAGCTGCTTGCCGCTCATTGCGATGCCTCCGCGCGGCATAATGCCTAGTTGACCTGCAATTGCTTCTGCTGTCAGCTGATGATCGCCGGTAATCATAACGGTCTTAATTCCCGCACGCCTGCAGTTCGTAATCGCTTCTTTCACCTCGCGGCGAGGCGGATCGATCATCCCAGTCAAGCCTACGAATACAAGCTGACTCTCTACGTCTTCTTCGGTCTCACAAGCGTCGGATGCGCGCAAATCCCGGTATGCAAGTCCCAATACACGAAGCGCGGACTGCGCCATAACCTCGCCTGCTTCAGCGCATTTGCGCTTCAGCGTTGCAGTAAACGGAACGACCTTCCCTTCCCAAAGAACATAGGAGCAATGATCCATCAGTAAATCAGGGGCGCCCTTGGTGCAAATAAGCCGCCCGCCTTGGTGCGATACAACAACTGACATCCGTTTGCGCTCCGAGTCAAATGGAAATTCCTTCTCCCGTTTATATAGCGGCTCCAATGATTTGGAAGAGGAGCCCAGCTTTRCTGAAAGCACAGCAAGCGCACCTTCAGTTGGATCTCCCTTAAGTATCCACTCTTCATGCTGCTCCTTGTTTCTGCGCTTGCCCGTATCTACAGCTTCTACCTTCGACAGCTGTGCGTTATTGCACAAGGCACTGACTTGAAGGAGACGTTTAATTGATAAATCATGCTTAATGTCAAGCGCATTGCCAGCTTCATAAATTGCACCATTTGGGACGTAGCCCTCTCCGCTCACTTCAAGCTGTCTGCCGCCAATCCAGACATGGGTAACCGTCATTTTGTTTTGTGTCAGCGTCCCTGTTTTGTCCGAGCATATAACGGATGCGCAGCCTAATGTTTCAACCGAAGGCAGCTTGCGAACGATTGCCTTCCGTTTAATCATCCGCTGTACGCCAAGAGCTAAAGCGATGGTCACAATTGCTGGCAGCCCCTCTGGAATAGCTGCTACCGCCAAGCTAACACCTGCAAGGAACATGCCATACGCTGGCTGGCCGTGCAAAATACCCGCAATAACTACCATAATCGTCAAGCCGATCGCCACAACGATTAATATTTTGCCTAACTGCTCTAAACGATGCTGCAGCGGCGTTTCCATCGATTCAGTCTGTTGAATAAGTCCTGCTATTTTGCCCATTTCCGTATCCATGCCTGTACGAATGACGACTGCTCGAGCAGTTCCCCTTGTGAGCATCGTGCCCATGAAGCCCATGTTGCGCTGATCACCCAAAGGCAAGTCTTCCTCTGCAATCGCTGCAGCGTGCTTACCAACGGGGACAGACTCCCCCGTCAAAGCGGACTCTTCCACATAGCAGCTATTGGCTTCAAGCAGCCGCACATCAGCCGGAATGCGGTCTCCGCTTTCCAAATAAATAAGATCGCCTGCCACAAGCTCCTTCGCTGGAACGGTCAGTAGCTCGCCTCCGCGTATAACCTTGGCTGTCGGGGCGGATAATTCCTTAAGCGCCCGCAATGAGCGCTCGGCTCGAAATTCCTGCACGAATCCAAGTACGGCGTTGAGAGCAATGATCGCAACAATCGTAATTGCATCTAAATATTCGCCCAGCAAGCCAGAAATCAACGTTGCACCCATTAAAACGAGTACCATAAAATCCTTAAATTGATTAAGGAACAACAAAATCGGCGAGACGCGCTTGCCCTCAGACAATTCGTTTTTTCCATTTTCTTCTAGACGTTGCGCCGCTGCCGACGTAGTCAGTCCTTGATCTGGGGAGCTGACTAATGCGTCAATCAGCTCAATTGTCCCCATTTGATGCCATTTCATTTGTTCCATGGTTTAACTCCCTCCTGTAATATGCCGAGCCAAGCAGCTAAGTTGTCGGCCCTTCGGACAGCCTTTATAGGGTAAATGTATTCGGACAGCCCTTAAAATATCCCATAAAAGACTTAAGTTTTTGGTTCAACTATGGCATGATAGAGAAAGACTTACAAAGGAAGCGAGGAACAACAACATGGCATTAGACGGCATCGTCACCCATGCAATTACGCAAGACCTACAGCGCTGTGTCGGAGCGCGTATACATAAGATTCACCAGCCTACCAATCATGAGCTTGTTTTCAGCATTCGCGGAGCCGGCACGCAGGGCAAATTGCTCTTGTCCGCCAACCCGACCTACCCAAGGGTGCACTGGACAACCGGTACGTACGTCAACCCTATGGAAGCGCCTATGTTTTGCATGCTGCTTCGGAAGCATTGCGAAGGCGGACTGATTGAATCCGTTCGTCAAGTTGGTCGGGAGCGTATCATTCATATTGAGGTTAAACATCGGGACGAGCTCGGCGATTTATCGAATAAAACGATTGTTGTGGAAATTATGGGGCGTCATAGCAACATTATTTTGATGGACCCTTCAACCGGCCTCATTCACGATGGCATCCACCATGTAACGCCAGCCATAAGCAGTCACCGCATCGTATTGCCCGGCAGCACCTATACCTCTCCGCCTGAGCAAGGCAAACTAGATCCGCTTTCGATTGTGAACGAGCAGCAGTTTTTGGACGCTTTAAGCGATACGGATGAAGCCGCTCCTCTTTACAAAAGATTAGTCGACAAGCTAAGCGGCTTTAGCCCTTTGCTCGCCAAAGAGCTGGTTCATCGAGCAGGTGCAGATGTGCTTCCAGAGGCTGAACAAGGTTCTGAGGAAAGCGTAGTGGCGGTTTGGAAGAGCTTCTCAACCTTTATGGAACAAGTAAAGCAAGACATTTATAAACCTACAATTAAAACCAACGCAGATACCGGCAAGTCCTTTTTCTCTGTCACTGAGCTTACGCATATCGATGGAGAAGAAACGGTATTTCCAGACATTAGTGCCTGCCTTGAAGGTTTCTACGGCAATAAGGCTGAACGCGATACCGTTAAGCAGCGCGCTGCTGACCTCATCCGATTCGTTCAAAATGAAAAAGCCAAAAACGTTACAAAAATTAAAAAGCTTGAGGACACGCTCGTTGAAGCGAAGGATGCTGAAAAATATCGGGTGCTTGGCGAGCTCCTTACTGCCTATATGCATCAGATGAAGCGCGGCGACACAACGATTGAGCTCGTCAACTTCTATGATGAGGAGCAAGCTGTAATAAAGATTGATCTTGATCCGCATCTTACTCCTTCTGACAACGCTCAGCGTTATTTCCGGCGTTACACGAAGCACAAAAACAGTCTATCCATCGTGGCCGAGCAAATGGAGCTCGCTCGTACAGAAATTCAATATTTTGAAACCTTGCTTCAGCAGGTCGATAACGCCTCTCTTGGCGATATAAGCGAAATTCGTGACGAGCTCGTGGAACAAGGCTATATGAAGGAACGTGGACGCCGCGGTCCAAAGAAGAAAAAAACGCTTAAACCAACCTTGCTTTGTTATACCTCTTCCGAGGGGGTAACGATGTATGTCGGCAAAAACAATACACAAAACGAATATTTGACGAACCGTCTTGCTTCACCTTCTGACACATGGCTGCACACAAAGGATATTCCTGGTTCTCATGTCGTTATAAAAGGCGGAGACTTTGGCAATGCAACACTTGAAGAAGCCGCTATGCTCTCTGCACATTATAGCCAGGCTCGCGACTCCAGCTCGATTCCAGTAGACTACACAACGATACGTCATGTACGTAAGCCTAGCGGTGCTAAGCCGGGGTTTGTTATCTATGACAATCAGAAAACATTGTTTATTACACCGGACGAGCGACGTATCAAATCGCTGGCATGTCAGCTGAAATAGACAGCTTTAGCGGTACTGCAACATACTCCGTTGCTGCCTGCATTTTCTTGATTTGCAGCATTTGGAAATTATGATCAAACAAAAGGGAACTTCTATGGATAAGAAGTTCCCTTTTGTTATATTCGTTTAAAGCTTCCTGCCTCGCTTATTCTTCTATTTAATCCTCTGTGCCTAGCTCCTTGTTCAAGTTATCCGACAAATATTGAATGATTCCATTCTCTGCATCCTGTGCATATTCCCATACCATCGCACCTGCTAGATCTTTTTGCTTGATGTATTTGACCTTTTCTCGCAAAGCTTCCTTGTCTTCATAACTAATGAAGGTACTGCCGTTAAAGAGGTAAGCTGCTTTTGCTTGATCGTCAAAATAACGCTTAAATCCATTTTTGTCCAAATAGTTATCCTCAACATTTCGATAATGAATATTTACTTTCTCGATATCGATTGGCTTACCCTTGGCAAAAAAACCATCTTCATCACTGTCCACATCTGTCCAGCCATATGAATAAGCTGGGATGCCAAGCAGCAGCTTCTTGCCATCAACTCCGTGATCTAGAAAAGCTCGCACGATCTGATCCACGCTTTGAGTCGCTTTATTCCCTTTATCTTTGTAAAGATTAGCATTAAATCCTGTCGTTTCGGACCATCTGCCAGTCAGATCGTAGCTCATGACATTGATGAAGTCGACATACTTTTCTACGGCCTTCACTTCTACATTTTTAAAATACCAATCTTGTGTACCTGCTGCAAAAGTAAGAATATACTTTTTGTTTCCTTTATGCGGCAGCAGGTTTAACTGCTCTCTTAGCTCTCGCATTAAGCTTGTGAAGTTTTTTGTATCCTTTGGACTCGCCTTTACGGTTCCCCATGCGTCAAAGGCCGGAAACTCCCAGTCAATATCGACACCATCGAGATCGAGCTCCTTGACCAAATCAATAATATTTTTCGTAAATACATATCGATTGCCGTCGAGTGAAGCGTCTGAGAAGCCATCTACGCCGTAACCCCCAACGGCAAGAACAAATTTTGTCTTCGGATTATTGGCTTTGAGCTGCATAATGTTTTGTTTGATCTGCTTGTTCCCTTCTTCTTTTTCATGAAAGAACAAGCCAGTACCGGAAATTTTGGCGAAGGCAACAAAGGCGATATCTACGCCCTGCTCCGATAATCTTACATCCTTCGGGTCGCGCCAGGCTTCGATATATACCGTTGACAACTTCCGATCCTCTGCGTTTACGCTTTGGTAGAAGTAAATGCCCATACCAACAAGAAGCACAGCCACAAGCGCTTTGGTCAAAAAATTTACTTTTAGCGCTTTCGTTCCTTTTCGCGCAGTTATCGTTTTTTTCCCTTTTACCGTCTTCTTCACATTCACCCCGCTACCCCCTTCCACCAAATAAAATATGCGTTACCCACCGATTCAAATTAAACACTTTGACAACGATATAACTAATCGAGAAAATCGCAACGATATTAAACAGAAGGCTTAATGTCGTCTCAAGGAATGTTGCATCGATAGCCACATCCCTTGAAACCATCGTATCCACCAAGAGATGGATTAAATAAATGCTGAAGCTTGCCGTAGAGACGGAGCCTATTACTTTTTTAACCTTATAATTTGTTTTCCGGCTAATCATCGTATCTTTTTCCTTAAAAAATAAAAACACGCCGACCGCCATTAAGAAGCTTGTAATGGAATAGTTGCCATAAAACATCTCGTCCAGCACCCCGCCGTATGAGGACACTACATAAGTCAATATTGGAGTTAGGAAAAAGGACAAGATGCCAAGATTAAACAATGTGTGCTTAATAACGGGACGGAGCTCGACATTAAAGAGATAGTAGCCAAGCACAAAATAACCTAAATTGCCCATAAAAAATGGAATATTCATACTAGGTACATAAAGGTGCTGATCGGTTAGGCGTAAGAAGATGTCGGATACTAACCGGTACAAGATACTGACGATAAACCATAAGATTAGAAAATATCTTAGATCCTTCTCACTGCATGAGCGTACGAGCTTGCCAATTAGCGGAACGGTCATATAAATGGCAATAATAGCGTACAAAAACCACAAATGAACGTAGTTTCCGTCTGTTACTAATTTCTTGCCAAAATCGAGTATGAACTCGTACGCGCTCATTTGGCTTTTGAGTATGTAATACTCCTTGTAATAGCCATAAATTAATGACCATGTAAGCAAAGGAATGATCAGAGGCAGTATTCTTTTCTTATAAAATCCTTTATAGGACTTCACTTCGATTCTCAAAATCATGGCACCGCTGATCATAAAAAATACCGGAACAGCAAAGCGGCAAATTGAGTTGAACACATTGCTGACCCACCATGAGGTTGTCGTAAAGTCATTCGTTCGGGTCAGCAAGGATGCAGTAATATGAAGCACGATGACGGCTACTATGGAGAGAATCCTTAATAAATCAATATACATAATTCGATTATTTTGAACATGGGCTGTGCTGCTCATAATGTCCCTCCAATATTATCTCGAACTTGCCACTGTATTTGGGCTAATGGATGCGACGCCCTTGCGTTCGACAAAACCCCATCCTTCATCATTGTCGAAATATTTGAATGTTCCAATGATGTTAATGTAGAGGAGCACAAATCGGTAAGTGAACAATTCCAACTGACTAAATCCGAACATCTTAATATAATCTAGCAACGAATAATTACTGCCATATTTTTTGCACAAATAGAGTGATATCACGATTTGAATTGCATTCACTAACATCGTGACAAGGAATAGTACAATCGCTGCCCATATGCCGCTGCCCGATGTAATGGCGTGCGCCATGTGGAAAATCGTCGTAAATGCGGTTAACGTACCAAGTACGAAGCCGTCTATTGCAAAAAACAAGCTGACGCCGATGCTGAAGCTCCGAGATAATTTCGACCAATAAATGAGGATACAATCCACAAACGCTTTCTGCCAACGAATACGCTGCTTGTAGAAGTTTTTCATATTTTCCGGACATTCGGTGTAGCATACCGCCTCCGGCGCATAGACCAGTCTTTTTTTGAGTTTATTTGCTTTCATGTACTCGTGGATTTTTAAAGTGATGTCGATATCCTCGCCAACCGTGCTTCTGAACCCGTTCACATCAAACATGAGTTCTTTGTAGAAGGCTCCGAATGCCCCTGAGATAACGACGATGGAGTTAAATAGCGATTGTGTTAATTTGCGGACGTAGAAGCTGTGGATATAACTAATGACTTGGCTCTTTATAATGCCTTTTCCTATAAATTTCTCCATAATGACGCCGTCTTGTCGTTCTGCGCCTTGTACGATTTTGACGGTTCCCCCTAGGGCAATAATGTCGCTTTCGTGAAAATATTGGTTTACGTATTTTAAGGAGTTTACTTCCAGCATACTGTCAGCATCAAGCGTAATAACAATTTCTCCATTCGCATAATCGATGCCAGCATTGAGTGAATCGGCTTTGCCGCCATTCATTTTGTCCATGACGTAGATGTTGGGAAATTTGCTTGAACGGTAAAAACCTCTAATTCTTTTATATTTCAGTTTTTGACTAGCCTTTCTGTAATCATTCCGAAGGTCCAATAGCTCTTGCAGCTTGTTAAAGGTTCRATCTTTAGAGCCGTCATTTACGATAATGATCTCATGATTCTGATAATGCAGACCCTGCATCGCATCGATGCAATTTTTGATCGTAAGCTCCTCGTTATACGCAGGAACCAGGACCGATAACGACTTCTCATCAAGCTCGTTATTGAGCTTTCGCACCTTGCTGAAGAACAACGGAATAACCGTATACAGCAGTTGAAAGATGAGAAAAACAACGGTTGTCGCATACAGCATGTACTGAATAACTATCCACTCCTTCATTTAGCAATGGCGATTACGAACCATTGCTACGTTTCTTTTTCTACTTTCAACCTATCTCATCATTATCAGAATTGTAAAATCTCACCAGTTTTCAATAAAACGAATACATCTGCTATTATCTATCGTTTTCTATCATTTGCTTCGATTTTCTTGCTAAAAGCCAAATATTTAACTTCCAATCATTTGCAGATTTTGTCGAATCGAGGGTGTTGATGGAGGAATGAGCTAATAGTCATTTTTTTTGAAAGCGTATAACCAACCTCCCTAGTGGGTTTTTTCTTGGCAGCTTCTATTAAATAAAAATCGACAAAATCTATAATTTTCACTTTGTAAATGATTTATGAAATTTACGTTTGCTCATTTTCGTCACCATTTTGTCATATTTATATTGAATTATGGTGTTTAAAACCATATTTATGATTTATTAATTCAAAATTTGCATAATAACTACAAATATCTATTCCGCCCTTTTCCAAATGCAAAAAATTCGCCCGAAACCACAAAAAAGAGGCAGTCCAAAGGTTATAAGCCCTTAAGATTGCCTCTTTCAATAACAATTCGTTTCATTGCATAGTAAAGCGTTCACTTCAAGTCCTCAGATTGCTAAGGTCATCATCCTGAAGGCTGAAGCTGCTTTAGCACATTTGCATTTACGGTACGGCTGCCCACCTCGCCATGAAATACAACGCCTTGACGCGATCCATGGAAATCCGATCCACCTGTAACGATCAGGTTGAAGTCCGCTGCAAGCTGCCCGTATCTTTGCTCTTCTTCCGGTCCATGATCCGAATGGAACACCTCGATGCCCTGCACGCCATAACGTACCAGTTCTTCGACTAAAGAATCATTGTTGTATAAACCAGGATGCGCAATAACACTTGTGCCTCCCGCTTCTCTAATCCAGTCAATCGCCTCAAATGGAGTCAATCTCGGTGGATTGACATACGCCGCGGCTCCGGCAGCCAAATAACGATCGAAAGCTTCCTTCATATTTTGAACGAAACCTTTTTGGATAAGTGCAGCAGCAATATGCGGGCGACCAATACTTACTTCGGCTGCTCGGAGCTCTTCCTTCGAGCTTTCACCATGAGCCGCAGCGATAACATCATCCATAGACAGCACAACGCCAAGCTCATTTAATTTAGTTATAATCATTTCATTCCGTTGATCTCTTAGCCCGCGCAAACTCGAAAGACGCGATAACCACTTCTCGTCGTCATTATTCGTGTAATAACCGAGAATATGAATATCCGTTCCTTCTGCCACCGTGCTCACCTCAACACCGGGAACAACCGTAATGTTTAATCGTTCGCCTTCAAGCAATGCTTCAGCTACACCAGCCACCGTATCGTGATCTGTAATAGCAATCGCAGCAAGCCCTGCCTCTTTGGCTAGCCGAACATTATCCGCGGGGCTTTGCATGCCATCAGAAGCCGTCGTGTGCGTATGCAAATCAGCAAGTCCGTTCATTAGAGCCATTGCTGCAAATCCCTCTCTCTCAAAAAACTTAGAAAAGTAACAGCTGATATTGGCAATATAGCCGATTTTAAGTATATCGAATAAAACTGTCGTTGGAACTTGGAATYCGACACTTTAATCATCCGAATTAAATCAAGCGCAACYTCATGTTTTACAGAGGAAGATGAAATAAAAGATATGCCAAGGCCTGCTTCAACAGCAGATTTGACAGCTCCTGTGCTGCCCAGCTCCATTACGATCTTCATCGATGCAGGATCTATATTTTTTTTCCTCAGCTGCTCCTCCATGACAAGTCTTGTCCCCGAGCCTTGCTCACGCAGAACAAACGGATATTCCATCGCTTCTTCCAATGTAACCGATTCTCGATCGGCTAATGGATGCGATTGCGATACGATCAATCTAAGCTCATCGCTCATTACCGCCTCCATATGCATATCGGGATGATTAACAGGAGCTTCAATTAATCCGAAATTAAGCTGATGATTCAAAATATCCTCCATAATTTGCGAGGTATTCATAACTTTCATACTAATCGAAATATGCGGATATTCCTGTCCAAAAGGACCAAGCAAGCGCGGCAGAATATATTCACCTATCGTTAAGCTCGAACCGAGCTGCAATCTTCCCTTAAGCTGCTTCGTGAATGCTGACATCGCCTGATCTGTATCACGTATAAGATCGATGCTCCTCTGCGCGTAAGGCATAAGAGCCCGTCCAGCTTCTGTAAGCTCGATTCGCTTCGTTGATCGCTGAAGCAGCTTCGTGCCAAAATAATCTTCCAGTGACTGCACTTGCATCGTAACAGCTGGCTGAGTCATATGTAATGATTGCGCTGCAGCTGAAAAACTGCCGCGTTCCGCAACCGTGCAAAATATGTGCAGTTGATGAAAATTAAGCGCCATCGTCCAATCATCCTTTCTTCTGGTGCTTATTATACTATAAACCTTGTACAGAATCTTACAACACGCACAAAAAAAGCGTGCAATCTGTTTTAGGATTGGACGCTCCACTCTTTGATATATAGGTACAAAGTCTCATTTTCTTTTTCTGCTGCTTTTGACGAGAGTCATGCGCCGTGAATGGCGAAGCCACGAATAGTAGGACTTTAGATCCCTTAGCTCGATTGTTTCTGACATGCGCCCAAGGAAAGTTACTATGATCATTTTATGTAGCGGAGTTCCGGTTATATCCGTTTCTGTCATCGAATCCGCAAATTCAGCAACAAATACGAGATCGTCGTCAATTAAATAAACGTCCTGCTCATTGCGGTAGTAAGGCTCGATGCGGCCTTGTTTCAAGCATTCCCATAAATATTCAGCTATATCTTCATAACCGGTTTTCTCACTTTCTATCCGGTCAAGCCAACGACTTTTGGCATGGTTTGTAATAACGATATCCGCTACTTTTTTGTCACCTAGATCAATATAAAACGACTCATATGTGTTCCATCTTCTCGTCATTCTATCTTTCACTTCGCAACCCACTCCTTCCAAAGAACCAGGGCTTTTATACTATGAATTTAATTCCATTCTATCACGATTGTCCGAGATTACAACAAAAAATTAAAGTCCGACCATTTTTGTAAGTTTCTGGCTATTATAATAAAAAAAAGACGTTTCTCAGTGATATTGCACACCGTGAAACGTCTTTTAGTGCATTTTTTGAAGTTTTTACCAATATTTCCTTCGTTATGCGATTGATTAGCTTTACGAACAACGTCATCAGACGAGTGTTTTCGACTAAACCTTTACAAACTATAAAATCTAGTTTTATCTTCGCTGTCTTTGCTGTACTCTGTCTTAATCTCGTTTCGATACGATCGTTCAATCTTCCGTACGTACGAGAGCTTCCCCATCTGCCGCACAGCCTCTTCAGAGCGTTCCGCATTCATATACATCACAACGTAATGCATCTTCCGCGACATATAATGAACCGTCCCGAACCTCTCCAGTGAT
Organism: Paenibacillus sp. 01T424; assembly: GCF_056398745.1. NCBI lineage: Bacteria > Bacillati > Bacillota > Bacilli > Caryophanales > Paenibacillaceae > Paenibacillus > Paenibacillus sp. 01T424. Next base: position 27,088 of record NZ_JBFTPZ010000049.1, read on the forward strand.
CTTGCCGCTTTCAAATCACTTACCCAAACGATATAACCTGTTCGATCCGGTAGCATCTTTTCCCTCCTAAAAGGTTTGCGTAGCAAACCTCACTTCGTAAGCATTTACCTGGGTTTGCGGAGCAAACCTCACTTCGTAAGCATCTACTTAGGTTTGCGGAGCAAACCTCACTTCGTAAGCATTTACCTAGGTTTGCGGAGCAAACCTCACTTCGTAAGCCTATGCTTCTTCCTTGTTCGCTCTTATGGCTTCTAACTTAACCGCAACCGCCGCTTCCACAGCTGCATGAGCCGCCGCTTCCACAGCTACCGCCGCCGGCAGCTTTTTCATTGCCAGGCACTTTAATATTGTCCGAAACGGACTCCGCTATCATGCGGGATACATCATAAAGCATTTCATCGACGATCTGCTCGGCTAGCTTGAAGCGGCGAACGCTTTCAATTTCGCTTAGCTCTCGTTCGATTTGCTTCACTTTGTCTTTCGCTTCGTTGTAGTCAGGATGAAAGCGCCCGAATCGTTGGCATTCCTCAAACAGTATCTTCGCTTTATCGAACCGTTTGGTAATTTGCTTCACTTCTTCATCTTCATTCACAGCTGACTTCCAATATAAATATTCGGCAACTTCCGCCGATTGATTAATCGAATCACCTAAATCATAGGCGCAAAGCAGCAGCGACGCCATATCGAGAGAAGAAACGCCGCCTTGCGGTTGCTCCAACTGAATAGCCGTTAAACCTTCAGCAGTTGGCATTTATCCACCTCTTTCCCATTCGCTAAATTCTACACTATCATATCATATTTAATTAGCCAATAGATAGAGATTATATTGGGCTGCCTTGGCCTGGTATCACTAAGCACATCTCTTCCCACATATCAGGAGTCAGCCTGATCTGCTCTCGCTGCGGGTCATCACGCAGCAGCCCAACAACGGCCCATCCRTCGCCTTGCTGCTCAAGCTTCTCAGGCACAAACGAACGAAGCTCTCTTTCCATGCGAAGCTGGACGGGCGTTTGCCATTGCAAGGCCTTCTCGATTAATTCTTTTCTTGTCGAATGATGGTATGCACGCAGCTGCTTTGTCCACATGGATGGCACAAGCTCCATTTCTGAAAACAATAGCAGTTTTTTCCTAGCGGCTAAATCACTGAGTTCATAATGATGAAGCGGAAAAGATTCATAAATATAAGAAGGAGCGGGTATTTTTGATTCCTCCTTCGGAAGAAGCTCAAGTAAGCGCGATCCCTCTATATCGATACTAACGAATGGGTATTTATATTCGTCATTCGCAAATTCTGTCTGAACCATTTTTCGTGCGGGATATCCTGCTTTTTGCAAACATGCTCGAATCTCACTTATATGAGACTTTTCAACAATGAAATCCAAGTGACCAAGCTTCTCCATCAATAAAGGGGCTACACCAGAATCATTTTCCACTATTGCCGCCATCTCTTCACTATCGCAGCGCAGCAGCGCAACTTCTGCGAAAAAAGTACGGCTAGCACGGCTCGTCCATACTTCCAACAAAGCGATTACCGTAGAAGGCAAATGATCTCCGCCTGATGCCTGCTCAAGAAAGCTTTGAATGGAGGCTCTTGATCTTCCTTGCTCCAGCGCCCTTGTAATTGATGCTGCTTCAAGACGGTAAACAGAAACCTGCTCATCTGATTTGCGTTCAGCTATCAGCTCCAGCTCCCACCTTATCCAGAAGGGACATTCTGGCTGTACAATTAATTCCCCATTCGGTTGAACAGTAACAACTGCATCAAGCGCCTGCACCTGCATCGGAGGCTCTTTACGTAATGGAGCAGCTGCTTTCCATCTGAAAAAAAACTCATTGTCCGCTGCTTGCTGACAATCTACTAGCTCCATCCAGCCTAGATTATGCCATAAACCAAACCAGCTTGGCCTTGGTTGAGTTCGATTTATGTTTTGCTCCGGGCCTATATCGGCAACAATCCGATTCTCATGAAGCCACGTATCCACACGCTGATTAGAATACCATTCACCTGCTTGAAGACTCGTCAACGAGGCAGCCAAATGGGCGTTTCCACCTGCGGCTGGAAGCAGCAGCGCCAAGCACCAATTCATTAATTGATATTCTCTGACAGTCTCATCAAGCATTAGCCACTTTTTAAGCTGGTCATCATTCCATTTCAATGCCCCATTCACTGCTGTTAACAGCCCAAACGCAAAACCTGCTTCCAAAATGAAGGCAACCTGTACAGGATAAATATCTGAGTAGGACCATTTCAGATCAAATGATTTAAGCCAGCACTCCTCCAAATCTGCAGCCTGCAGCAGCTTAGCAACCGTCTTCTTGGGAAGCGTGCCGTTTGTCGTAAGAGATAAGCCGCTTCTCCCCAATAACGAAAAGGCACTGAGCAGCTGTCTGCCAAGCGGCCTGCAATAAGGTCGCATGACACCATTCATTAGTCTTTCCCTCTGAAGCTCAGTCAGCGCCTCAGCTTTGTATGGGAATAACATCCTCTGCCACACTGCGAAACATTCTACAGGCATAAAATACAGACTCTCTCCCCATACTTTATGTACCGTGAATAATACGCCCCATTCCTCAAGCTCTGCCAATGCGAGCTGACATTCCGCCCCTGAGAGGCTTGTGTTGTTCCGAAGAACTTTAAGGAGCCGTTCTCCGTCTGCGGGAGCAGCTGCAAAATAACGCAGCATTTCCGTCAATACTTCCGCTGCATACGGCGAGAGCATAGAAACAGCTTCTCGGATTGTCTCATCGTCTACCGCTGCTTCTCCCCATGACAGGCCTCTTTGACCAGCTTTCTGCCAAAGCGGTCCCTCCATCATATGATCCAAGCGCTCAGCGGATAACTTGCCTAGCAGCTGTTTCATTTTCATAGAGCAGCAGCCTCCTCAAGCTTGTCCTCATCATCCGGCAAGCTAAGTCTCTCGTAGTGATACCCTTGCTCCAGCATAAAAAGCTGTCTTTTCATCGCAAATTCCGTTTCCTTCGTCTGATCCGTTACAATGGTATAAAACCATGCGCAATTGTTAATCGCTTTTGGCCGCAGCAATCTCCCAATCCGCTGAGCTTCCTCTTGCCGTGAGCCAAAGCTGCCGGATAATTGAATGGCTACGGATGCATCAGGCAAATCCACTGCAAAATTAGCTACCTTGGATACGATTAACACTGATATGTCGCCTGCTTTAAAGCTGTCATAAAGCATTTGTCTCTCGAGCTGCGGCACCTCTCCCGTCAGCAAGGGAGCGCCAATAACTGCGGACAGCTCATGCAGCTGGTGCAAATACTGGCCAATAATTAAAGTCGGTTTACCTGCATGCTCCTGCAATAGCTGCTCTACAACTTTGATTTTTGCAGGATTTTCCGCAGCCAATCTGAGCTTGGAACGCGCAGAGGCCTGTGCATACAAAGCCGCTTTACTTATATGTAGTGGAACCCTAATCTCTGTGCAAGCTACTGCCGCTATATACTCGCCAGCCTCGGCTGTCTTCCATTGCATGTCGAACTGCTTCGGACCTATTAATGAATATACATCCTCAGCACAGCCATCCTCACGTACGAGTGTCGCGGTTAAGCCAAGCCGTCTTGTCGCTTGTATATCTGCAGTCATCCGGAAGACTGGAGCTGGCAGCAAATGCACCTCATCGTAAATAATTAGTCCCCAATCCCGTTCGGAGAACAGCTTCATATGGGTAAAAGGAGACTCCTTGGATTTGCGATGCGTCAAAATATTGTAAGTTGCTATCGTAACAGGGCGTACCTGCTTCAATGTGCCGCAATATTGACCTACATCCGCATCCAACAGCGACGTTTTATCCAGCAGCTCGTCTTTCCATTGTTTTACGGAGGTAGAATTAGAAGTAAGTATAAGTGTTGCTCTGCCCAAACGAGCCAATGCGGCTATGCCCACAATGGTTTTACCCGCTCCGCAAGGCAATACGATTACGCCGCTTCCGCCTTCCACTTTGCCTTCCTTATAAAAAAGCTCGACAGCAGCCTGCTGATAGTCCCTTAAATCAAACAAACGATTTCGCAGCGTATGCTTCCTCAGCTCTACCGGTAGCTCCTCGCCCACATGATAGCCTGCTAGATCAATGACAGGATATCCAAGTCGTGTCAGCTCCTGCTTCAAGGCGCCTCTACAGCCTTCATCAAGCTCCCAAGCGGCATGAAGCCGTGCTTTTACCCAGCTTGTTATTGACGGTTGTTCCGAAAGCTCATCCAAAATAGCTTGTTCTCCGTGCAGCATCAGTTTGTTCGATTCCGTAGACAACCAAAGCTTGCCATATCTGCTAATCAGTTTGCGAATCATTACCTCCGCTTGAAATGGCAGCTCGTATCTGCTGTATTCTGTTAGCCAACCTATGATTTCTTCGCCAGTAATCCCAGCTGCTGCTGCATTCCAGAGAGTCAAAGGTGTCATTCGATAAGTATGGATCGCTCCAGCTCTTCTAATTGCATCCATGAAGAGAACGAGCTTATCTCTAGCTTGCTGTGCATGTGGCTTGCGTTCATCAAGCAGAACCATTAAGTCTGATTGCACAATTAATGGCCGATCGTTTGGATGCTGCATCATTCTCCTCCTTCAAAAATTCATCAAAACGGCCTCTCAAAAAAATAGCCTAGATCTTGCTCTTCCTCACAGTATGAAGAAATTAACACCATTTTATGCTTTAAGTATCTGGACAACTGCGCGATTTTTATGTTCAAGATGTGTTATAGTAATAAGAAGATTGTATATAAACTGCAAATTGGGGTGGAGGTACCGCATCTATGAAAAGAATTATAATCATTCTCCTCATGCTCATTTGCATGCCGCTTGCCGGCTGTACGGCCATTTCCGAGCTTTCTTCGAACGTTATACAAACCAACCAATGGTATCAGGTAGCTGGCTTTATAGATGGTGATACTTTCAAAATCAAAACAGGTTCTAGTGAAACGACGATTCGACTACTTTACGTAGATACGCCGGAGACCAAGAAACAAGATAGTCCAGCCGATCCATTCGGACCCGAAGCTGCTGCCTTCACTGAGACGCTTCTGACAGAGTCGCAAGAGGTTAGGCTTACCTTCGATAAGGAGCTTAAAGATCGCTACGATCGTACGCTGGCAATCGTGGAGCTGAAGGATGGACGAATATTAAACGAGGCACTCATTGAGGAAGGTCTTGCGAAGGTACTCATCATAGAGCCTAACGTCAAGATGGAAAACGCATACAAGCAGCTGGAGCAGCAAGCTGAACAAGCGAAGCAAGGTTTATGGAGTAATGATGCCGAAATTAATCACACAAGCTTCCCTGTAAAAAAAGCGGCGCGAAGCGGCATTACGATTGAGGTGGACAAACAAGCCGAGCTTGTCACCATAACGAATACGACGGATGATGCCATTCAAATGAAAGGCTGGAAGCTGGTTAGCGTTCGAGGCAATCAAACCTATCCGTTTGGCCAATATGTCCTGAATGCACAGAAAAGAGTAGTCATTTCCTCAGCAGACGAGGTGCGTTCATCAGATGATGACCTGCTCCTTTGGGGAGCAACAAATATTTGGAACAACAAAGAATCGGACCCTGCGGAGCTCTATAACGAATACAATGAATTAGTAGCCGTATGGGAAGACTAATAACAAATAAGGCTGTCCAAGCGCGTTTAACAGCGCACTCGGACAGCCTTATTTATATTAATGAAACGTTGGAGGAGATGCTGAATACTCTTGCTCCGAAATTGAGCTAAGCGCCTCCCCGGCTTCATCGGCAAAAATATCTCGTACAGCAAGATCTCCGATTGCCAGAATCCCTACTAGCTCTCCATCATCCACAACCGGAAGTCTGCGTATCTGCTTAGATGCCATCAGCTCCGCGGCCTCATCGGGAGATGCGTCAGAAGTTATCGTAGCCACATCGGTACTCATTACCTCAGCAACTGCAGCTGAGCCAGGATGCTTCTCTGCATATCCTTTTACGACTAAATCTCGATCAGTGACTACACCTATCAGCTTCTTGCCATCTACAATTGGAATAAATCCGATATCATGTTCCTTCATTTTTACAGCAAGCTCATATACATTATCAACCAAAGTCGCTGTGACACAATCTGCCGACATAATTTGTTTTAACGTTTTCAGCTAAAATACCTCCTCGATTATAAGTTACGAGGTTTAGCATAACCTTTTTAGAACCTGAGCATCCGCTTTTACGCGGTTGAAACAACTCCGCTCGCATATTCCTCAGCCATACCAATAAGAAGTCTGGCTGCCTGCTGCATCGCTCTCTCGTCAATGTCGAATTTAGGGTGATGATGCGCATACGTCGCACCGCAGCTCTCATTGCCAGCACCAACAAACATAAAGCAGCCAGGTACTTTTTCCAAGTAATAAGAAAAATCCTCAGCAACCGTAATGGCTTCCGAACGCACAACCGCGCTTTCACCGAACAGCCTTTCGCCAACCTTGAAGAAACGCTCAGCCTCTTCTTCATCGTTTACGACGGGCGGATAACCAATCCTCATCTGGTAATCGAATTCCGCGCCATGCATTTGGCATATATGCGTGACAAGCGACTTGAGCCGGTCATGTATCATCATTCTCGTCTGCTCGTCAAACGAACGGACAGTTCCTTTTAATCTGCAACGTTCCGCAATGACGTTATTGGTCGTACCTGCTTGGAAAGAACCAATAGTCACCACTGCCGGATGCAGCGGGTTCACATTGCGGCTTACAATGGATTGGACGGATTGCACAAGCGTTGAACCAATCATAATCGCATCAATAGCTTGATGCGGCAACCCCCCATGACCGCCTCGTCCGACAATATCAATAACGAATTCATCCGCAGCAGCCATAAAGGCTCCTGGTTTGGACGACACCAAGCCATATGCGAGCGGTGTCCACAGATGAACGCCATAAATGACGTCTACTCCATCCAGTGCTCCATCCTGAATCATCGGCATTGCTCCGCCAGGTGTAACCTCTTCGGCTGGTTGGAACAACAGTCTGCGCTCACCGCAAATAGCGGATCGATTCGCCGAATAATAAGACGCAATCGCTAGAAGCGTAGATGTATGTGCATCATGACCGCATGCGTGCATAACGTTTGGCACCTTAGACGCATACTCGCATTTTTTCTCATCTTGAATAGGAAGTGCATCAATGTCAGCCCGCAGCGCTATGACCGGTCCTGGTTGATCTCCCTTAATGGTTGCAATTAGTCCATGTCCGCCAACCCCAGTCTGGACCTCTATGCCCAGCTCGCTTAATTGGGTAGCAATCCAGCTTGACGTTACACGCTCATGGAACGAAAGCTCAGGATATTGATGAAGATGTCTGCGCCAATTCATCATTTTTGGAAATAGCTGCTCTAGCTGTAGATCTACGATATCCTCTGTTTGCAAATCGCAAACCCCCTTACATTTTCAAAAAAACTACGAATCCTATCATGCCATTTAGTTTACCAGATGAACGGCTTAATTAGGAAGCAAATGCATCACTAAATCGTTAGGAATATTAGTTTTCTTCAAAATGTCACTTTTGTTCACAACAAGGGGTGGGAGTAAGGGTTGCGCTTGCTGGGGAAACATACTATCATGAGAAAAGAATGTACAACTCTGTCTTTTGAAATGGAAGCATATGCTAGTAAAGTCAGTTTTGCTTCACAAAACCTTTGGGAGGAACTACCATGATTATTGAAAATACCGGCTTAAACGGTGTTAAAAGCGAACTTGACCACTTAGACGAATCTGCTGAAAAAGTTGGTTTTGTCCGTTGGCAGTGGGAATACTATCGCGCTACATACGACTTGAAACTTGAGGATCACGCTAGCGGATCCGATTATTATTTGAGAATTACAACAAGAGCCATTGAAGGTAAGCTTGAATCACCTCATGCCGTTCTAATTATCGAATCGGTTTATATCGGACGCTCCACTTTCCCGCATGGCCTTGAGTATGAGTCCCCGATTCCACAGCCAATTATGAGTACGGCGACGCAAAGACTTCAGCAATTGAAACAATTGTTAGCGTAACGGTGCAGTCATGAAAGCCACGCAGAACGGTAGCCGTGGAAGACCGGACTTTCTGCTTCTCATTTTAACTCTTCTGCTCGTTGGCTTTGGGCTTGTAATGGTATTTAGCGCAAGCTCAAGTGTCGCTGTCGTAACAGAAGATGATGCCATGTATTTCACCAAGCGCCAGTTCATGTGGGCTGGCCTTGGCATAATGGTTATGTTATTTATGATGAATTTGCGCTATCAGGTTTTCAAACGCCTTTTCATGCTATTTTTCATTCCAGTAGTCATCATGCTCATGCTCGTTCCGTTTATTGGTAAGGAGATCAATGGTGCACATAGTTGGTTCGGGATAGGTTCACTTGGCATACAGCCAACAGAACCAGCCAAGCTGGCCATCATATTGTATCTTGGTGCTCTTATAACGAAGAAGGGCGATAATTTTCGGAGCTTCAAAAAGGGGCTGCTGCCGGTTATCATTATCGTCGGCTTCGTTTGCGGCTTGATTATGATGCAGCCCGATCTTGGTTCCACTTTAGTGCTTGCTGCATGTGCTACGGTCATGATTATGGCTGGCGGTGCGAATTTAAAGCAGGTATTTATGTCAGGAACGATTATCGGCCTCTTTCTCACCGTCATATTCAGTATCTCGATGGCGATTGATCCAAAACCTTGGAAATACCGAATTGATCGGCTTACCGTGTTTAGAGATCCGCTCAGCGATTCTCAGGATACCGGCTGGCATCTCGTGTCGTCACTGCAAGCCTTTGGTCACGGCGGTTTAACCGGTGCCGGATTCGGTGAAAGCGTCCAGAAGCTGCATTATCTGAAATATCCCTATAATGATTTTATTTTTGCAATCATTGGAGAAGAGTTAGGCTTTATTGGCAGCGCCCTCTTCTTGCTCTTTTATTTATTTTTCTTATGGCGTGGCCTTATCGTTGCACTCCGCTGTCCTGATCATTACGGCACAGTTGTTGGTGTTGGCATTGTCGGCTTGATCGCCATTCAGGCTTTTGTCAACATAGGCGGCGTTACTGCGGCAATACCGCTGACAGGCGTTACACTTCCGTTCATAAGTTATGGCGGCTCATCCCTGCTATTTTGTCTAATGTCTATCGGCGTATTGTTAAGCATATCGAGGGAAGCAAATCGTGTAGAACCTACAAAGCGCTAATGGAATCAAAAAAAGGGTGCCTCTTTTACAAAAGAGGCACCCTTCTTTATTTACTTCAATCGCTGCTGCTGAACTTCTTCCAGCTCTTCTTCTTTGAAGGCAACGCCTTCTACCTTCACATTCACTTCAACAACGTGCAATCCTGTCATATTCTCAACAGATTCACGTACATTCAGTTGAAGCTGACGACATACCTCTTGAATCGGAATGCCGTAATGAACAATAATACGAAGATCAATGGCCGCTTCCGTCGTTCCTACTTCAACTGAAACGCCTTTTTGCACGTTCTTTCCGCTCAGCCGTTTGGCGAGTCCTTCGGAAATGCCGCCCGACATTGCCGCAATGCCTGGCGTTTCAAGCGCTGCGAGTCCAGCTATCGTTGCTACTACATCATCAGAGATTCGGATAAGACCCGTTTGAAGTTCTTCTGTCATGTGACTCACTCCTCATTTTGCCATATAGGCTTATTATAGCAGACGGACAATACCACAGCAAAGCTGAGTGTTAAAAGCTTTTGTGAACAAGATGCTATTCAGGCTAAATGTTTATAAATTGATAATTCTTCCACCATTCGCGCTTGCTAGCTTTTAATTCACCGTCGTTACGAAGGAGTAAATCTTAAACATATTAATGTTGGCAAGCATAACAATTTCCTTTAGCTCCGCGTTCTCGTCTTTGTAATTGATAACGAGATACAAATGTTGATTCTTTTTCGTCCATGAAGCTTTTGAGCCAGGCATATCATTAATGATCGTTCGACCAGCCAGGCTTCTGTCGAATTCCGTAAGGTTTTTATCCTATTATCATTCTACCAACTTTCTCCAATATGTGACAATAACTTTATCTCGTCGTTTATTTTCCATGAATCAGATAAACATATCGAATGCACCTTTTAACTGGTAAAGTTTACATGCTTGCTTATTTCCGCTATAGTATTATCAGGTTTTCAGCAACTATTTGAAGAGGTGAACGCTTTGAATCAAAAATGGTTTTTCTCAGGGTTAATCCTCATGTTTGCACTTAGTGCCATCGGTCATTACGCCCACTGGGATAACACAGTCCAATTTATCATTTCAGCCATCGCGATCATCTTTGTGGCCGGTTTTCTTGGTAAAGCCACGGAGAGTGTCGCACATTATGCAGGTCAAAGGCTGGGCGGCTTCCTCAATGCAACCTTCGGAAATGCCGCAGAGCTCATCATCGCGATATTTTTGATTAAAGCGCAGCAATTCGATATGGTAAAAGCGAGCTTGACAGGGGCTATTATCGGAAATCTATTGCTCGTTTTGGGTCTTAGCATATTGCTTGGCGGGTTGAAATATAAGGAGCAGCAATTTAACGGTCGATTAGCTGATCACAATTCTACGCTCATGATCATGGCTGTCATTGGTCTTTTTGTGCCAGCTGTATTCGTTGTTTCAGAGAAGTTTTCGTTTGAGAAGGATCAGTTTCTAAGTCTTGCTGTTGCAGGAATTCTGATTTTAGCTTATATTCTGTGGCTGGTGTTCTCCATGGTTACTCACAAGGATATGCTCTCTGATGTCGTCATGAATGCAGATCATGGTGAAGAGCCAGCCTGGTCAAAAGGAAAGTCAATCTTCTTCCTCCTCCTAGCTACCGTTATGGTGGCCTTTGTGAGTGAATGGCTTGTACATACCCTTGACGCATTCAGTGCGAAATTTGGCCTGTCTGAGCTGTTTATAGGGGCATTCGTAATCGCTATTGTCGGTAACGCGGCGGAGCATAGCGCTGCTGTCATGCTGGCAATGAAAAATAAGATCGGCGCAGCTGTAGAAATCGCAATCGGCAGCAGCTTGCAAATTGCTTTATTCGTAGCGCCTGTGCTCATTCTCGTTAGTAGCTTATTTGGAAACACGATGGATATTGTATTCACGCCTATCGAATTAACTGCCATCGGCGTTTCTGTCTTTATTGCCAAATCAGTTTCGCGTGATGGACGTACGAATTGGTATGAAGGTGTGCTGCTTATTATGGTCTATGTCATCCTCGGTATTGCGTTCTACCTTGTGTAAACAAAAAAAAGAGTAGTCTCCATTTGGAGGCTACTCTTTTCTTTCCAGTGCTTCGTATAGCATAGCTAAATTCCGCTCTAATCTACTCACTATTTCCTTGCCAGCCAGCTCTGCAATGAGTCCGGCGCGAACAGCAAAGTCAACCTCTCGCGAGAATCCATACATTTGTGTATCTAGCACTTCTTCGTAAAGTGGACATTGACGAGTAGTCAAGTTTTCCATCTGAACTTCGATTAGCTTTTCTATTTTACTCGCATCTTCTTGAAGGAGACGAAGCGCTTTCTCATGCAATTGTACCGTAATTTCCGGTGAAGACATCGTTTTCCCCCCTGTGCGCGTATCCGCCGTCTTCTATACCACTATATTAGACGAAATAGAGCGATTATACAAGGTCAAAACAGAAAAGCACCTCTTCAAAAGTGAAGAGGTGCTTATTCGTTAAAAATATGATCTACTAATCCGTAATAACATTAACATTTAAGTTGTGCTTAGCAAATACAGCAGCCATTGCTGCTTTTGCTTCCTCAGCATCCGGTCCGTGTACATGAAGTTCGTACGCATGTCCGCCTACTAGTGTAGTGAAAAGTCCGAGGATGCTTTTTACATCAATATATTTGCTCTCGGCTTGCAGAACGATGGATGAAGTGAATTGGCTAGCCGTTTGGGAAATTTCTACGATTGCTGCGTTGTTGGACATGGGAGATCCCTCCAGTTAAATTAGTAAAGCTTACCTTTGTCACCATGATAACCCGAAAAGAAGCATCCAGCAAGAGGTAAAATGAAAAACGCTTTATTTTCCATTTATTACATAGGAATACGATTCGAGCGTAATTGCTTATTTGAGGTTTTCAGCATTTAACCCTTCAAGCTCTGGAATGACGAAAACGCCATCTTTGCGAATAAGTACATCATCAAAATAAATTTCGCCACCGCCGTATTCTGGGCGTTGAATAAGTACGAGATCCCAATGAACAGCGGAACGGTTGCCATTATCCGTCTCTTCATAGGCTTGACCTGGCGTAAAGTGCAAACTGCCGGCAATTTTCTCATCAAACAAAATATCATTCATGGGATGCAAAATATGCGGATTAAATCCGATTGCAAACTCACCAATATAGCGAGCGCCTTCATCCATGTCTAAAATTTCGTTCAAACGAACATTGTCATTGCTTTCTGCTTTTACGATTTTGCCGTTTTCAAATGTCAGTGAAATATTTTGGAACGTAACGCCAGAATAGACGCTAGGCGCATTGTAAGTAATCGTACCTTGCACCGAATCGCGAACCGGAGCTGAGAACACTTCTCCATCGGGAATATTTCGGTGGCCAGAACATTTTTTCGCTCCGATATTCTTAATCGAGAAGCTTAAATCCGTGCCTGGCGATACAATCCGCACACGATCTGTTTCACTCATCAGCTTCTGAAGCGGGTTCATCGCTGCGTCCATTTTGGCATAATCCAAGTTACATACATCAAAATAGAAGTCTTCGAAATCTTCCGTACTCATATTGGCCAGCTGAGCCATGGATGGGCTAGGATAACGCAAAACGACCCATTTTGTTTTTTTAACGCGCTGTTCGGAGTGCACTGGATTTCTATAAATTTGATCGTATAGGCGCATGTTCGCATCAGGAATTCCAGCAAATTCATTCACATTGTCTCCTGAGCGTACAGCGATATATCCTTGCATATTTTTCATCCGCTCCAAATCAAGCGACGACCAAAGCTCCATTTGCTCCTTCGTAGCATGCTTCAGCAAAGTACGAAGAACAGAACGATCACTCGATTCTACAAACGGCCTTCCGCCCCGCCTTGCAACCTCTTCTATTAAACACTTGGTTAGCTCGCGTTCTGAACCAACCATGTCAATTAGCACATTCTCCCCTGCTTGAACATCGATAGAATATTCGACTAAATTTCGCGCTAGCTTTTGCAATCTTGGATCACGCATGTAAAATTCCTCTCCTTCTAACTTTCGATCATAAACTAATCCATCGTAACACGTTTATGCATCTGCTGAACAGTGTTGCTCAACGCACCGTTAAAGGATTGAAACCTTACTGTCGTGTATCTTGATTCAGAAAATGGACGTTTGTTATAGGTGTACTGAAAGGATGTTTTCTCTTCCATCTTCAGCGGAAGCAGCTTCGTGCGGTCGATAACGAGCTCATACTCCGTGGCCGCCTGCATGGTCGAAAGCATGGCATCAAGCTGGCTGCGCGATCGTGCCAATTCCTCCATCCATTCTTGGTGAAAAGGCTTATCTTTGGAAGGCATGTTTGCTCCAAGCTGATCTAGCTGCTGCCGCAAACGCTGTTCCCATTTCTCCTTTGAATCCTTTGCATTCTCAGTAATCAACAGCGTTACGGTTTTCTCATCGTTGCTGCCGTTTACGATCCGAACCTCATCATTGGACTGATTCAACGTCTCAAGCACCTTTACTGGATTCCAATGCATCGTTTCCTGACTATTCGTCTGCAATGTCAACTGCTGATGATCCACGACCTTGCCTTCGAACACTTCCGGTTTAAAAGCTAGACCACCGTCTGTCTTTATGCTCATCGACCCTGTAAAATAATATTGATCCGTTGCGGCAAGCCCCGAATAAGACAAAGACAGCCATTCCTCAGGTGAACGATGTTTACCCACATTTCCGCATCCGGCAATCGAGAGCATGAATACAAGCGTGACCACAATTACGCTAATTGCTTTCTCTTTTTTCATATGCTTACCTCCCGTCCAACATGTTCTATAGTAGCGTCCCTAACCTGCAAGCTCATTATTCCAAATAGGAACAAAAAAAAGGATGCTGCAATCAGCATCCTTCTCTTTATAATGTTCATGATTTTAGTTTTGACCAACAATGATGCAATTTCTTCCATTATGCTTAGCTTCATAAAGTGCCATATCTGCACGATAAAATAAAGACTCAACGCTAATTTTCTCATCCTCAAACTTCCATTCGGATACGCCGCAGGATACGGTTACGACAGGATCCGTTTCCATCTCCACATGTACCCGTATTCGTTCGGCGATGCGGTACGCTTGCTCAGCCCGAATGCCTGGCAAGTAAATCGCGAGCTCTTCACCGCCCCAGCGCGCGGCAATATCTCCTTGCCTGATCGATCCTCTAATAATATTGCTCACCTGTATGAGTATACGATCACCAACTTGATGTCCATACGTATCATTGATGCGTTTAAACAAATCGATATCTACAAGAATAAGTGAGCCGAATGGATCTTTGCGCTGACGGTTTTGAATTTGTTCATTTAAATAGTGGCGAGCATGCAAGCCAGTTAAGTTATCAGTTATAACCATCCGGCGCACTTCAGCGTGCAATGAAGCATTCGTTACAGCAAGTCCAATGTGCGTGCTCATCACTTGAAGTAATTTATAATTATCGTAGGAGAAGAAATTTGGCGCTTTGTGTGTAATCAAAATAACACCAACGACCTCTCCATCAACCATTATGGGTGAGGCGATAAGCGATCTTGAACCAGTATTATCCATTAGCTTGGACGTTACAACACGAGTATGCCAGTAATCGGATATGATCATTGGCTCCTTGGTTCGATAAACCATTCCGCAGAACCCGTAATCGGGCAAAAACTGCTCGCTCGTCAGGGATGGAAAATTACTGGACATGACGATGAATTGATTTTTTTCTTTGTTAAGCTGCAAAACACAGCAATAATCCGCATCAAATATCGTTAAAAGCTCAGTGGTAGCAAATTGAAAAATTTCTTTGAGCCTAAGCGACTGGTTTAATCGTTTCGTAAGCTCATTAATTAGTCGCAGCTCATTAATAAGCAGATTAGATTGCTCATACAGCTTCGCATTCTCGAAGGCTGATCCCGCAGTATCCGCCAGCTGCAGGAAGGCAGGCAAGTCTGCTTCATCCCATTTGCCTGGACCTATATACAAACAAAGCACACCATACGCGGCTTGTTTGCCGTTCATTGGAACAGCCAGCCTAAGCGTACCATCTCTGTCATGCTCCGTAACCGATTTGCCATTCAAAAAAGCCTTGGTGACGAGATCATGCTCCAAGTTTTTGAAAACAAGCGGCTTTACACGCGGATCACCGTTTAAGTGGTCCTGTGACAAATACAAATGAACTTCCGAGTTTGGATAAAGCTGTTCCAGGCTGCTAAGCAATTCCGATAGCACCGATGCAACATCGATTTGATCATAAAGCCGTTTGGCTGCTTGAAACAATGAATCTCTTCTACTTGCTTCCTGCTCAGCCCGCTGCTGCTGCAAAAGCAAATCCTTTACATAAAGCTGTTCAAACTTATGGTAAAAGCAGCTGCGAAAATGCAATGAGCACATTTGAAGCTGCGCGATGTCCTTCTGATGACCAATTGGAGACACATAAGCAAGAATACAAAAAACAGCACCATCGCCTCGCCTATGAATAGGCACTGCTGCTGTAAATAGATCATCTGCTTCATTATGGCAAGATAAACCGCTGCTTATAACGCTTTGGACAACCTTTGCAAGCGCAGCATCGCGTTTCTCGCAAGCCTCAGCGTCATAAAGACCTTCAGATGAGATCTCTTCCGCTTCATTATTGAATATCACAAATTCACCAGCCTCAAATGAGGCTAATCCTGATGTTTCACTTACCCACTGATTGAAACTGTCTTGGAACAATGGTGATAGCAAGGGCTTGTCCGCATCGCTAATATCTTCGCTGATGAACCAAATCGGTTGTGACTCTGCTGATGTATCCACAATTGTTGATGTTTTACGATATGCAAAATTGCTATTCATTCGATCAACCATGCAGCCCCAACCCTTCCATCTGTCAACCAAGGTGATGAGCTTCCTATTTTCACTTAATATTACAATCATCATACTCCATTTTTGAGAAATTTGCACTACTATGTATTTAAAATATAGGTCTTTCGATGTGTTTCAAACATCATTAAATTTCCTTAGTGAACCTTGACAACAGCTATCTATTTCATATATTATTTATTGATGAATAGATGGGCGTACGGTTTTGTGTCACCCTCATGAAATACGTTCACTATAGGCCAGCGGCTGACTAGCCTATCAGGGACGAGCTTGCTCGAACATTGAACGTATTCGGCGAAACACAACCCCATTCACAAATTTATTTGATGAAGGAGTTAATATTACGTATGTCACGTTATACAGGACCTAAATTTAAACTAAGCCGTCGCCTTGGAATCTCTTTGAGCGGAACGGGTAAAGAACTTGCAAAACGCGCTTTTCCACCAGGTCAACACGGCCCTAACCAACGCAGAAAAATGAGCGGTTACGGCGTTCAATTGCAAGAGAAACAAAAGCTTCGTCACATGTACGGTTTGAACGAAAAACAATTCCGCAACTTGTTTGACAAAGCGGCAAAAATGAAAGGTAAAGCCGGTGAAAACTTCATGGGCCTCCTTGAAAGCCGTCTTGACAATCTCGTTTACCGTCTTGGCCTTTCCAACTCCCGTGCAGGAGCTCGTCAGTTGGTATCACATGGTCACGTAACTGTAAACGGCAAGAAAGTGGATATCGCTTCTTACAGCGTTTCTCTTGGCGATGTAATCGGTTTGCGCGAGCGCAGCCGCAGCCTTAGAACAATTAAAGAAGCTATGGAAGGTCGTCATCACCTTCCGAACTACTTGGAGTTCAACGATCAAGCAATGGAAGGTAAATTCCTTCGTCTGCCTGACCGCGGTGAGCTTTCCCAAGATATCGACGAGAAACAAATCGTCGAATTCTACAGCCGTTAATAAACAAAAAAACCTTGAACCATTTGGTTCAAGGTTTTTTTCTGTTTACACTGCCTTACTTTATTGTTCAGGAAGCTTAATTACAGCAGGAGCAGCAATATCAACCGGCTTGCTAGGCACTGCAGGTAGATTACCGCCTCTATTCGTTAGTCCTTTAATGATTGCATTCACGTCGATTCCCGATACGCTCTTCAGCATCTCCGGAGCAGTAGACATTAATGAAGTCACATAATTGCTTATACGAGCCGCCCCTTCGCCATTCCCTGTATCAACGACAGTAAGCTTATCAATGTTGCCGATAGGATCGGCAATTTTGCCAGCCAGCTCAGGAAGCATTTTTACGATAATATCAAGGATTGCAGCTTCTCCAAATTTCTCAAAAGCTTCAGCTAGCTTTTCTTTCGCTTCCGCTTCTGCTAAACCGCGAAGACGAATAACGTCTGCCTCCGCTGTACCTTTCGCTCTCTCTGCTTCTGCAACAGCTAAACCATCCAAACGTTTCTGGGTAGCATGTGCCTTGGCTTCCGCTTCAATACGGTATTGCAGAGCATCAGCTTCATTAAGAAGCTTCGCCTTGTTCGCTTCCGCCGCTTGTACAACTGCGTAACGGTCTGCATCGGCTTTTTTCTTCACTTCTGCATCATACTGCTTCTCACGACGCAATATTTCTTTTCCTTCCAGATCGATCTCACGTTCTTTACGTACGAGTTCAACCTTCATTTGCTCTTCGACTACGTTTTGCTTAGCACGTGCTTCATGAATCGAATAAGCCTGATCCGCTTCTGCTCTTGCTGTATCTTGATCACGTTTAAATGTCGCGACCTTCATTTCCTTTTCTTTCTCTGCTTCCGCAATGTTGGTATCGCGCACTAGCTCAGCCTTTTGACCGGCCTCAGCAGCGAGTGCTTTCTGAATTCTAGCATCCCGAATCGCTTCAGCTTCCGCAATCTCAGCATCTCTTTTGACTGCAGCAATTCGCGGTTTACCTAGCGCGTCCAAATATCCATGTTTATCGCGCAAATCCTTGATCGTGAAGGAAACGATTTGAAGACCCATCTTCTTCAAATCCTTAGCTGCAACCCCTTGCACCTCTTGCGCAAATTTATCGCGGTTGCGATATACCTCTTCAACTGTCATTGAGCCAAGAATTGCGCGCAAATGTCCTTCCAATACTTCCTGCGCTTCACCCTTGAGCGCTTCGGTAGGCTTGCCTAGAAACTGCTCTGCCGCCGTCGCCACATCTTCAACCGCACCGCCAATTTTAATGATCGCTACACCGTCTGCCATGACTGGTACGCCTTGCTCTGTGTATACCTCCGGCGTCGATACATCCAGCTTATGGGACAATAGCGATAGAAACTCAGCCTTCTGGAATATCGGCAGAATAAACGCGCCTCCGCCTCTAATGATTTTCACTTTACGCCCAGATTCATCCGTGCTCGCATTTCGGGAGCCTAGAAATGATCCCGTTACGAGCATCGCTTCGTCTGGACTAACTGTTTTGTAGCGCGCCCAGAAGGCAAGACCTAATATAACAAAAACGCCAACTACAATAGCTGGTATAACATAAATATCTTCCATTGAATTTCCCCCTTATGCTGCTTTAATTAAGATAGATTTACTTCCGATACATACAAAGTGCTGTCCCTTACCTCAACAACGACAACCTTGGAGCCGCTTGTAATTTCAACGCCTTCAAAGCTAGCTGCAATTTGATTCGTAAATCCAGCTCCCACCTTAACCATCACTTCACCATAGCCCTTCGCAGAAATGGGGACCAGCACCTCCCCGAGCTTACCCGACAAATCATTAAGCGAAAAAGCGATCGAATTCTCGCTTTGCTCCATCGGCTTAATGTAGAGAAAGAAAACAGCTACTGCAGCTGTAAGTGCGATGAATAAGGCAATCACCACGATGGCTGTTGAACTAAAGGCAGTGTAGCGTCCGAGTAGGATCCCTGCTCCGCCAAAAGTGGTTATCCCGCCTACTAGCGCAGTCGGCGACAGCCATGAATGACCATCTAAGGATAAAAAATCGAGTGCTCCATCGAGTGCTTGCCCGATCAAATCCCCAAAAATAATACTTACGAGCGCATAAAGGATTCCTCCGACTAGACAAGACATAAATAGCGTCTCCAACTCTCTCCTCCTCCCTTAGTATCCATAACCTGTTAATGCTTCCGTTATTTAATACGTTGAAAACGCTCTTTTGTTTCTAAAAAAATAGAACTTGTTGAATTTTATCATTTCAACAAGCTCTATTATTCCAATTATGTTAATTTAATTTTTATAAATTTACGTTTTCCAACTTGAAGCACGTCGCCATCCTTAGGAGAAATATCCGTATTAATATCAGTTATCTTCTCTTCATTTAGACGAACAGCTCCTTGCTG
Organism: Paenibacillus sp. 01T424; assembly: GCF_056398745.1. Classification (NCBI taxonomy): domain Bacteria; kingdom Bacillati; phylum Bacillota; class Bacilli; order Caryophanales; family Paenibacillaceae; genus Paenibacillus; species Paenibacillus sp. 01T424. The sequence continues at coordinate 46,433 of NZ_JBFTPZ010000049.1, forward strand.
AACACTTCTTCTCGCTTCACTGCTCGTTGGCAGCAATTCAAGCATAGTGAGCAGCTTCACGATGCGAATTTGGCCATCTTCCAATTGTTCCGCAGCAATCGATACCTCTTCGATATCATCAGGTAGCGCACGTTGTTGAAATACGGTAATAAAATGATTTTCTGACGCTTTCGCTGCCTCTTCGCCATGGTACATTCGTACAAATGTCGCTGCAAGCTGCATCTTCGCATCACGTGGATGTACAGATCCATCTGCCAGTCCAGCTTTCAATGCCGCAAGCTCCTCGTTGCTTAAATCGGTAGCAAGCTCGTAATATTTGAGCATAAGCTCATCGGGAATCGACATCGATTTGCCGTAGATTTGGTTTGGCTCTTCATCTATACCGATGTAATTGCCCAAGCTTTTGCTCATTTTATTTACGCCGTCCAACCCTTCGATCAAAGGAGTCGTAATTACAATTTGGCCTGGTTTATTATATTCCTTCTGCAAGGTTCTGCCCATTAACAGGTTAAATGTCTGATCCGTGCCTCCTAGCTCCACATCGGAATCAAGAGCTATGGAATCGTACCCCTGCATCAGCGGGTAGAAAAACTCATGAATGCTGATCGGCAAGCCGCTTGTGTACCGCTTTGTGAAATCATCACGCTCCATCATGCGTGCAACCGTTACTTTCCCGGCTAGATTTACAACATCCGCAAAGTTAAGCGGTGCAAGCCATTGCGAGTTGTAGTAGAGCTTTGTTTGCTGTGGATCTAATATTTTGTAAATTTGTTTTTGGTATGTTTCCGCATTCCGCTTCACATCTTCTTCCGTCAACTGCTTCCTCGTTTCCGATTTGCCCGTTGGATCACCAATTCTGCCTGTAAAATCACCGATAATCAGCTGAATCTGATGACCGAGTTCCTGAAATTGACGAAGCTTGTGAAGAACAACCGTATGGCCGATATGAATGTCTGGCGCTGAAGGATCAAGTCCTAGCTTTACATTTAATGGCTTTCCTGTTGCGACAGCATTCGCTATTTTATTTTTCAAATCATCCTCAGGTACAATCTCCACAACACCGCGGCGAATGACAGCCAGCTGACGCTCGACCTCACTTTTCTGCTCGCCACTTAAACTTTCCCACTTCACCATAGAACTTTTCCTCCTTTGTATGCGTCTATATAGACATAAAAAATCCTTCCAGCCCCAAGGGACGAGAAGGATTAGCTCGCGGTACCACCCTCGTTAGAGTACTCCTGCCTTTTTTCACATAAAAAAGAGGTACTCTCACTTCGTTGTTGATAACGGAGACGGGCTCCGAAGTGAACTACTACGGCTGATTCGACTGCCCCACAGGCTTTTTTGCCAAAATGTGCAGAGGATTGTCAGTATACGGTTCCTTCACTTAGCTCCAGGCGGTAATTCAACAAGCGGCGCATACCGGTTTCCACCACCCACCGGCTCTCTGAAAGTACGATTCGCTGTCTACTCATGCCCTTCAAAGCATTGATTAGATAAAACATTATTGAATTTATACCATAGCCATGCTGTGAAGTCAATGCAAGGAAAGAATGCGTTACTTTAGCGATTTATGTTATAATAGGTGTGCTATTTGGAGGAGGAGTCATAGAAATGCAAGAAGATCGTCAACCTGCGCCAAACAAAAGAAGCAAATGGCGTACATTTGGAATCGTAACTTTTATAACAGCTAAATGGATGGTATATTTCGGAATCTTCATCGGATTGCTTGCCGGTGGAGCAGTAACTGGTTATGTGGCCGCACTTGTGAAGGACGAAACCGTAAGACCTCGATCTGTTATTGTAGAGAAGATCGGCGAAAATGCCATCACTGGATTTGTTTACTTCAATGATGATTCACTTGTCGGACAGCTAAGAACGTCAGAGGACCGAATGATTATTACATATGATGATTTACCGCCGCAGGTTATTACTGCCGTACTTGGCATTGAGGACAATAACTTTTTGGAGCATCACGGCGTAGACATTAACGGCCTTGGACGTGCAGTAAAGCAAAAGCTTCTAAATGAAGATACGCAAACGGGCGGAAGTACGCTTACTCAGCAGCTTGCGCGACGTGTATTTCTAAGTTTGGACAAAACAGATAGCCGTAAAATTAAAGAAATATTTTTATCGCTGCGAATGGAACGTTATTTAACGAAAGAAGAAATTTTAGCAGCTTATTTGAATAAGGTTCCGTTCGGAAATGGTTCCAGCGGGTATAATTTGTTCGGCATTAAAGCAGCTGCCAAAGGGATATTTGATATTTCGGATCTAAACCAGCTGAATATCGCGCAGTCTGCCTATTTGGCAGGTCTACCGCAAAGGCCTTCTGCCTATACAGCGTTCACAGGTAAAGGTCAATTCAATGAGGCGGGCTTTGAACTCGCGCTTGGACGTCAAAAAACAGTTTTGAAGCGAATGTTCGAGACTGGGCGGATTACTCAGCAAGAGTACGACGAAGCGTCCAAATTCGATATTAGGAAAACGCTGGCTAAGCCAAAAGAAAAAGCCTATACAACCTATCCTTATCTCATGCTTGAAGCAGAACGTCAAGCAGCGGAAATTATGCTCATGGCGCAGGATTCTACTTTAACAAAAGCAGACCTTCGCAAAAAAGAAAATGCTCCGCTTATTGAGGAAGCTCGCGATCATTTGCTGCGCGGCGGCTACCATGTCTATACAACTATCGACAAGGATGTCTACCAGCTCATGCGTGAGATTGGCACTAATGATGAGAATTTCACGCCATACAGCGAGAAAAAAGGGCTGGAGCAGATTGCAGCGATCATGCTCGATCACAAAACTGGCGCTATCGTGGGAATGCTTGAAGGCCGAGACTTCTATGAGGAGCAATTAAACTATGCCACTCAGATGACAAGGCAGCCAGGATCAACGATGAAAACATTGGCGGCTTACCTTCCAGCTATTGAAATGGGGATCATTCAGCCCGCGAGCATAATTGACGATGCTCCAATTGTCCTGAAAGATGGCCAGAAGGGTTTCCATATCCCAATGAACGTAAACCGTAAGTTCGCGGGTCTAGTAACGGCGCGTGAGGCATTAAACCGTTCCTTGAACTTGCCTGCTCTGAAAATTTTCAATGAGGAAGTCAAAATTGAAAATGCTTGGGAGTTCGTTAAAAAGCTAGGCATTACAACGCTGCAGCCGCAAGATGCTTATGCACAAACCGGTGTAATTGGCGGTCTAAGCATCGGCGTATCGGTTGAAGAGCTTACGAATGCATACGGCTCGATTCCGAACAAAGGCGTTTTCAATGATGCTTATATGATTCAAAAAATTACAGATGCAAACGGAAAGATTGTATATGAACACAAACAGGAACCAACACGAGTGTTCTCGGAGCAGAGTGCCTTCTTGATGACGGATATGCTGTCGACTGTTATTTCAAGCAAAAGCGGATCTGCTAACAAATTGAAATCACAATTCGATAAATACGGTGAAATTCCTATTGCCGGTAAAACAGGATCCACTCAAAGCTACGGTGACGTGTGGTTTATGGGCTTCTCGCCAGATATTACGCTAGGCGTGTGGGCCGGTTATGAGGAACAAGTCAACTCCCTATCCGAGGTCGGCAAAACGCGTGCTCGTTCCATCTGGGCACTCATTATGAATAAGATGGCCGAGAAGAAGCCGGAAGTTTTTGTAACTAAAGAATTTGAACGTCCATCCGGCATTGTCAAAGCTACGGTGTCAAGCGCAAGCGGCTTGCTTCCAAGTCAATTAACGAAGCAAGCAGGCATGCTTGTTACTGACTGGTTTAACAAGAAGGATATACCTAAGAAAACAGATGACGCGCTCGTGAAGATGGCTTATATTTCCTTCAATGGCGTTAACTATGTTCCGAACCCAGCTACTCCTAGCGATATGATTAAGGAACAAATCGTTATTAAACGTAAAAAACCACTGGATGTTCTTATGGATGAAATTAAGGCAGCACAGCAGAAACTTCCGGCTAGCAGTCGTCGTCCACTTGATATTTACCTTCCTGCTGATGCAGAAAACAACGCGCCGTCTAAACCAGACCCTCGCGTTGATGATGGAGCAGCTCCACCGCCTCCGGCAAGCGTTAAGCTGCAATCGTCGGATGGCGTGCTTATATTGACATTTAATGATAGTACTGCTGCTGATGTCGTTGGTTACCGCGTGTACCGTTCGGTTAATCAAGGGCCTTATGAGAAGCAAGGGGAATCCATTGTTGTCGGTGCAGACAAACGTATGAAGGTTTATGCATCCAATGCTCAAAACTACACTTATTACGTAACAGCAGTTGATGTAGTCGGCAAAGAGTCAGCACCTAGTCAAATAGTACAATATGGCAGCACACCGAGTACCCCTCCACCGACAACAGGTGGAGACAACTCAAGCGGAAATGGAAGTGGAAATGGTTCTGGCACAACAACAGCACCTTCCACACCTACTGGCTTGCAGGCTGCGAAAACAGATCTAAGCGTACGATTAACTTGGGCGGCTAACAGTGTGTCAGACCAAGTAACGCAATATAATATTTACTACAGTGCAAACAACGATGGTCAATATTCCAAGATCGGATCGACCTTGGAAACAAGCTTTGAGTATGTTGCGCCGCTTATCACAGGTTCCTTCTATATAACCTCTGAAAACGCGAAAGGCGAGTCATCACCATCCTCCAAGCAAACGATCAGCTAGAGGTAAATGAAATAGGCAGCAGCCTCTCACGGGGCTACTGCCTTTTCTTTTGGGAATTTACTATTTAGAAAATGAATATAAGAGCAGCATTCTATGTTTATCAAATGACATAAGATGAATCCGTTTCAAACAAACGGCTTATTTGCTCATAATCTTCTCTGGATAGACGCCATTTGGTTGCAGCCGTATTTTCCTCCAGCTGCTTAACCGTCTTCGCACCAGCGATCACGCTCGTTATTTCCTGCTTATACAATAACCAGTTGATAGCTACCTGGCTTAATGGTTTCTCGATGGCTCTAGCAATTCCAGTAAAGGTTTCGATGATGACAATGTTTTTTATAAATTGTTTATCCGAAAATAAAGGATTAAGCTGCGCGCGAACATCCGTTTTGGGCAGCCTTGTCAAATAATTAAATTTCCCCGTCAACAACCCCTGAGCTAGCGGACTATAAGGAATAAAACCGATTTTTTGCTGCTTCGCATAGGGTAACGCTGCATGTTCAACATCGCGCTGGAACAAGTTATAGGGCAGCTGCAAAGATACAATATTGCTAACGGATTGTGCTGCAACTAATTGCTGAACGTTAAAGTTTGAAACGCCGATATTTCTGATTTTTCCTTCAACGACGAGTTGATTTAACGTTTCAAACGTCTCTTCAATCGGTGTTTTGCCGCTGGGATCGGGAAAATGTACTTGATACAAATCAATATAGTCCGTATTTAATCGCCGCAGGCTCTCCTCTACCTCACGAATTATATTTGCTTTGGATACATTTATACTAAACTGCCCTTGATCGTTCCAGATGAGGCCAGCTTTTGTTGCGATAATGACATGCTCCCTTACGGGCTGCAGCACTTTACCAAGCACTTTCTCGGAATGTCCCAGCCCATAGGATGGAGCGGTGTCATAGAAGGTGATCCCCTGTTCATACGCACGACGAATGACAGCCTCAATCTCGTTATCATCGACTTCTCCCCAGCCTGCTTTCCCAGCAGCCCAAGCTCCGAACCCGATAACGGATGGATAAAGCTCGCTATTGCCTAATTTTCTCTTATCCAACAAGCGAACCTCCTTTACTTAATTATTCCTACCTGATTACTCGGAACTAACATAATTATAATTGTGTCTGCATGAAAGTCAACCCATTTTTTTCAAAATGAACCAGCTGCTTAACTACCGCTCGACAATTATGACTTGACAACTGTTTTCCATCTCCTTATGATAAAAAGCATTCATTATTGCGATAAAATTCCATATTCCCGATTAGGAAGGAAATAAAAACAATGACTAAAAGACGTATTGATCATGTTGGCGTTATGGTAAAAGATATTAATGCTTCTATTTCTTTTTATACTGAAATTATTGGCTTTGAGCTTAAAGGAAGAACGCCTCATACGAATGGAATTATTGAGCTTGCCTTTCTTGGCTTTGGCGGTTCCGATGAAACCGAATTAGAATTAATTCAAGGCTATAATGACAACCTTCCAAGTGAAGGCAAGGTGCATCATTTTGCAGTGACAGTAACGGATGTCCATGCGGAATTTGAACGTTTAAAGCAGCTTGAAGTAACCTTTATCGATGAGGGCATCACTGTACTTCCGAACGGATACCAGTACTTTTTTGTAAGCGGACCTGACGGTGAGCGAATCGAGTTATTTCAGCGGTAATGAATGCTCGAATAAAACACGAAAAAGAGGATGGCCCCTGATCTGATCAGGTAAACTGACCCCTTAGACAAGGACACTTTGAAAAGAAAAGAGCACTAAGCCACACTTAAGAGATGATTCCTGTACTGAACAGGAGTCATCCTTTTTTGTTTCCACTGATATCTATGATGATTGTAATAACGAATATAGCGATTAATTTCTCGTTCTAATTCAGCCAAGGTTGTACA
>NZ_JBFTPZ010000050.1:0-50824 GCF_056398745.1 Paenibacillus sp. 01T424
CAGCTCATTCTCATCAAAGCCGTCCGTAAGCGCATGCGTAGAGCTATAAAAAATTTCCCAAGCCGTTTTACATATTATAATACCTACAGCTATTGCCGCTACAGGATCAAGCCATGGCAAGCCAAATTGTGATCCTATAATACCGATAGCTGCCCCTATGCTCACAAGAGCATCTGACAAGTTATCCTTAGCTGCCGCTAATAAAGCTTGATTGTTAATTCGGAGGGCCAGCCTTCGATTATATATATAAACCCCGCCCATACATGCCGCAGCAAATAAAGCAATCCATGCTGTCATTAGATTAGGTATATGATGATTAGCAGCAAACAATGATTTTACAGCACTGATCAATACTTGGATGCCCACCGTCGCCATAATGAACGAAGCGATAAGTGCTGCAATGGTCTCCGCTCGAAAATGTCCGTATGGATGATCCTTATCCGGCGGCTTCTGTGAAATTCGCAATCCAATCAGTACGGCTACTGACGCAACAATATCAGTAAGGTTGTTATAGCCGTCTGCAACGAGTGCTCCAGATACGAACCAGTAGCCTGCTCCGAGTTTGATGGCGGATAATCCCAAATAAGCGCCTATACTGACCCAAGCACCCTTCTCGCCTTGTTTAATCTCATCATACTGATTCAGCTTAAATACCCCCCAAGCAATAAAAGTATGTATTTTTGCACCCATGCAACAATCCAGTGTATCGATTCGAACGATCATATCCTAATTAACTTACCCGTTATTATAAGAAAAAAACAGCCGGTATAAGAACCGACTGCTTTAAAAAGCGACTATTTAGTTAATTTCATAAATCTTATAAATTTCATCAAGCATTAGATTAGCTGCAATGACGCCGCCGGCTGTATTCCAGATCGCATCGCTCACTCTAATCGCTTTATTATTTTTTACAACTTGAAGGCTTTGCCACAAAGGATCCTTCAACATTTCTTCTTCCATCTTCGTTCCTTTGCCATCACCCGTTTCATAAGTGAAGTAGAACAACATGTCAGCATCTACTTCCGGCAAACGTTCTTTCGTAATTTCCTCAACGAATGTATCTTTATATTTTTGATTGTCTGGACGTGTAATTCCAAGCTTCGAGAATGCAATCCCTGTAAAAGTATCCTCTAAGTAAATGCGCGTTTTGCCCGCCATAAACCGAACGACTGATACCTTCTGGTTGAGCTTGTCGCCAGCTTTACTTTTAAAGTCTGCTGCACGGTTGTCATAGTCGGCAATGATTTTTTCGCCATCAGCTTTCTTGCCGATCGCATCAGCATATAGCATGAAATTAGACTGCCAAGCACCACGAAGCGTTTCAGAAAACACAGTAGGTGCAATAACCTTAAGCTGATCATAAACTTTCTCTTGGCGCAATTTATTACCAATAATAAGATCAGGTTTTAGGCTTGCAATCAGCTCGATGTTAGGCTGACTCTCTTCACCTACAACGGTAACACCTTCCATATCCGCTTTTATGTGGTCATACCATGGGTCGCCTGTCCAAGATTTCACCGCGCCTACCGGTTTAATGCCAAGTGCCAGCAACGCTTCTGTTCCTTCGTTAGATAATACGACGATACGAGTTGGATTGCCTTCTATTTTGGTCTCGCCCATTGCATGCGTAATTACTCTCGTGTCTTCTGTCTTTGACGCGTTTGTTCCTTCTGTCGCCGATGAATTGCCTTCGTTATTTTTTGAACCGGATTGGCCGCATCCCGAAACAATTACGGCTAGTGCAAGCAATAGGGCGGATGCTGTCCAAGTAAATTTCTTCTTTAATACATAAGACATTTTTTTCTCCCCTTCATGTTGAAAATCATTCTCAGTTTTATTACAAACGAAACTATACCAGCCATATAAAACAAAGTCAATAACTGTTGATAATGATTTTCAACTTCATTGACACTATGTACATGATCCCCTAAAATGTTTTAGTAGTCCTAAATCATGAATACCCTTCACAATTGACATCAAGGAAAGAGGAAATTATGAGTACATTATTACATACACGAGCCCAGAAAATAATAGGGCTGATAACCGGCTTGCTCCTCTTTGCTGCTGGTATCGTTTGCAGCATAGCATTTGGAGTAACGAATATTAGCTGGCGCACGATTTTAGCTTCATTTACCGCATTTGATGGCTCTCAGGAGCAGCTCATCATTCAAACGGCAAGAGTGCCGCGCGCGTTTATCGCAGCCGCAGTCGGAGCGAGTCTAGCTGTAGCAGGCTCACTCATGCAGGGAATTACCCGCAATCAGCTTGCTTCTCCGAGCATATTCGGCGTGAATTCAGGAGCCGCTTTCTTCATCGTCATCGGCTCTGCCTTTTTCGGAGCTAGCGGCATGACGACTTTTGCAACTCTGGCGTTTGTAGGAGCAGCCTTTACAGTGACTCTCGTTTACTCGCTTGGCTCGATCGGCAACGATGGTTTGACTCCGCTGAAGGTTACGCTTGCTGGCGCTGCTATGACTGCTTTCTTCTCTTCGCTCACGCTGGGCGTATTGCTTACAAGCGGCCAGACATTTGATCAGGTGCTTTATTGGTTTGTCGGCTCCGTCTCAGGACGCGACATGAACATCTTTACAGCCGCTGCTCCATATATGGGTATTGCCTTGATAGCGGCCATCGTGCTTGCAAGACATATGAACGTGCTGGCGCTTGGAGAAGACGTTGCTGTAGGATTAGGTCAAAAAACCGTCTATATCAAATTAGCAGCTGGAATTATTATCGTTCTGCTCGCAGGCGGCTCGGTCTCTATGGCTGGCCCTATTGCTTTCGTTGGCATTATTATTCCTCATCTAATGCGTTATTTAGTTGGCATTGACTACCGTTGGGTTATTCCATACTGCGCGGTGTTTGGCGGCATATTGCTGCTTGCTGCTGATATCGGATCAAGATATATTTCATTTCCGAAGGAAGTTCCCGTGGGAATCATGACAGCGATTATTGGTGTTCCTTTCTTCGTGTTTATCGCTAGAAGAGGAGGCCAATCCTAATATGAATAAATGGATCACACTCAGGGGCCGCAAACACTCCTTTCAACTTGACCGCCGAACATTAATGGTGATTGTTATGTTGCTAATTGCCAATTTAGCAGCAGTCGTCATTTGTGTTGGGCTTGGCAGCAAAACCATTAATCCTATCGATGTTTTACTTACTTTTGTGGGACAAGGTGATTCGTCAGATGCGATGATTATTTTTTCACTTCGTCTGCCACGCGTGTTGATTGCTGTAATGGTAGGCTCAGCACTCGCTGTTTCAGGGGCGCTGCTGCAAGGTATTGTGCGCAATCCTTTGACATCTCCCGATATTATCGGCATTACGGGCGGAGCCTCACTTGGCACCGTTATATTCATTTTGTATTTTTCGCATATAAGCATCCGGTTCATGCCGATCAGTGCTGTTATTGGAGCTTTTGCCGCCGCGTTCCTCATTTATTTATTTGCTTACCGAAAAGGAATCACGCCGCTCAGGCTCGTCCTAATTGGTATCGGAATGGCTACCGCATTAACTGCGGTTACCTACATGCTTATCCTTACGTCATCCTTCACGCCTACTGCGGTAGCCGTCAAAGCCTTTACTTTTATGACTGGCAGCATCTACGGCGTATCATGGAACAGAGACTTTTGGACTTTGCTTCCATGGCTTGTCGTTTTGTTTCCAATTGCGCTTATCTATGCTCGGCATCTTAATGTCCAGGAGCTTGGCGATGAGGTTGCTACAAGCGTTGGCAGCTCCGTCCAAATCAAAAGAACGATACTGCTCATCATCAGCGTTGCGCTCGCAGGTGTTGCGGTTGCTATAGGTGGTGCCATTAATTTCATCGGGCTTATGGCGCCACATATTGCCCGGAAGCTTGTTGGCCCGTCTTATGGAGGCGTAATACCTGTGTCCGCTTTAATAGGGTCGCTTGTATTGCTGCTCTCTGACCTTATCGCAAGAACTGCGTTCCTTCCGCTAGATATTCCAGCAGGTGTCTTCACTGCAGCGATAGGCGCACCGTTCTTTATCTATTTATTGTATCGCCATCGCAACCGATCATAACGCACTGCGCGTTTATAATTAAACAATAATAAGCAAAGGGGAGAGATTATCGTGTCCTCCATTCAAGCGAAAAATCTTACGTTATCCTACGGACAAAAAGCGATTTTCAATAATCTTGATTTGCTGATCCCTCCCGGCAAGATCACAGTATTCATTGGCAGCAACGGCTGCGGCAAGTCAACGCTGCTCCGTTCCCTTGCCCGCCTTTTAAAGCCGCAAGAAGGCTCTATTCTTATTGATGGCCATGAGATTGCCAAACTCTCTAGCAAGGAAATCGCAAGGCGCCTAGCGATCTTGCCTCAAGGTCCAATTGCACCGGAAGGCTTAACCGTCCATCAGCTCGTCAAGCAAGGCCGTTATCCTTATCAAAGCTGGCTGCAGCAATGGTCGCATGAAGACGAGAAGATGGTCAAAAAAGCACTTGAAGTGACGCATATGGACGAACTGTCCTCGCGCTCACTGGACTCGTTATCCGGCGGTCAACGTCAACGTGCTTGGATAGCAATGACGCTAGCCCAAAACACACCGACTATTTTGCTTGATGAGCCGACAACCTATTTGGATATGGCCCATCAGATCGAAATTCTTGATTTGCTTTTTGATTTAAACGAGCAGGAGAATCGTACGATTGTGATGGTGCTGCACGACATTAACCTAGCTTGCCGATATGCTGATCACATTGTAGCTGTGAAAGACGGCCAAATACATGCGCAGGGCAAACCGGAAGCCATTATGAACGAACAGCTTATACGCACCGTGTTTGATATGGAATGCCAAATCACAGCAGATCCCATATTTGGCACTCCCCTTTGCATCCCTTACGGGAAAGGCCGCAAGCTGCCATTAAAGCAAGAAAGCGTGCGTTAAGCACATAATAAAAAAAATGGTGGGGCAGGGTTTATTCTGCTCCACCATTTCTTTATAATCGCACGCTCACGCGGAATTAGGTGATTACTTCATAGATTCGCGCTTCAAATGGCCTCAGCTCGATGCTTCGCCCTTCGTCATTCCAAGTGCTTAATGTATTCTCATACGTACCAAGCACCAGCTTCAGCTTCAAAGCTTCCTCTCCAAAAAACGAATCCGAGAACGTAAAAGTTTGGGCCTCTTCTCCGTGATTCAAAAGCACAACCCATTCGGTTCCTTCCAGCTCTCGTACATAAACATATAGATTAGGATCATCTTCACTTATATCGGTAAAGTCGCCATAAACCATGACTGGATTGCTCTTTCTAAGCGCAATGAGCTTCCGATAAAAAGCTAATACTGAATTTGGATCTTTTTCCGCTTGTTCTACATTAATTTCTTCATAATTTGGATTAACCTTAATCCATGGCTCGGCGCTGCCAAAACCTGCATTAAGCTCCGTATTCCATTGCATTGGCGTTCTGGAGTTATCACGGCTAAGCGCCTGCAATGAACGAAACACTGCGGCAGGATCTTGGCCTTTGCCGACTTCCTCCACATATCTGTTAATCATCGCAATATCTTTATAATCGCCGATCGTTTCATACCTTACGCCTGTCATACCGATTTCTTCGCCTTGATAAATGTATGGAATGCCTGGAAGCGTATGGACCATCGTAGCAAGCAGCTTAGCTGATTCTTCGCGGAATTCCTTGTCATTCCCATAACGGGATACTTGCCGCGTATGATCATGGTTATTTAGAAACTGCGAGCCAAACCCTCGGCCAGCCAAAGCCTCCGCCCACTGCTTCTGGATCCGCTTGTAACGAACCATATCCCATTCCGGCATTTCATCCGCAACTTCAAAATGGAACAGCGTATTCAGCTCCATACGCTCCTCTTCAACGAACAAAGGACCTGTCTCCGGTGTTGCGAACGCGATTTCGCCAACGGTCATCATATCATAATGCCGGAAAACCTCACGGTTCATTTCCTGCAAATAATCATGCAGTCCCGGATTATGTGTTAAATACCTGATGTCATGTGGATCTTCTACATCGCTGAAGCTGTTTGGCTTAGCCAGCAATGCCAGAGCGTCGAGCCGAAGCCCGTCTACTCCTTTATCCAGCCAGAAACGCAGCATGTTGTAGATTTCCATTCTCATTTCTTTGTTTGCCCAGTTTAAATCCGGCTGCTCGATCGCAAAGGAATGCATATAATATTGCTTCGTCGTCTCATCAAATTCCCAGCTTGAAGGGTTAAAATAAGAACGCCAGTTGGTAGGCGGCTCGCCCTCTCTACCATCCTGCCAAATATACCAATCTCGCTTCGGATTATTGATCGAGGAACGAGATTCGATGAACCAAGGATGATGATTCGATGTATGATTAACGACGACGTCCATCATCAGCTTCATGCCTCTTGCATGCGTCTCCGCAACGAGCTGATCAAAGTCCTCCATCGTACCTGCCTTTTTCATTACCGTATAATAGTCGGACACATCGTAACCATTGTCCTTGTCTGGGGATTCATTAAATGGATTAATCCAGACCATTGTCACACCTAACGATTGAATATAATCCAGCTTTTCAATAACACCTCGAAGATCACCAATACCATCCCCATTTGTATCTTTAAAGCTGCGCCAATAAACCTGATAAACAACTGATTCCTTCCACCAAGCCGGTTTTATCTGCACTCTAAACTCTCCTTCTCTCTATACAAACAAATGGCGCGCGAGGGGACACCGTGTCCAGACGCTTCGCCATTCTTTTGCTGCTGTTAACCTTTGATGGAGCCGCCAAGCATCCCGCGAACAAAGTATTTTTGAAGTGCAAAAAATACGGTGAGCGGCATGAGCATCGAAACAAATGCTGCTGCTGTAAGCAAATGCCAGTCATTTCCTCTGGAGCCTACCATGTTTGCAATATTCATTGACAATACTTGCACTTCAGGCTGGCTTCCGAGAAATATAAGGGATATCAAATAATCATTCCATACCCATAAAAATTGGAATATGCTGATCGATGCTAGCGCAGGGACGGATAGCGGCAGGATGAGCCTGCTGAAAATTGTAAAATTCGTTGCCCCGTCCATAAATGCCGATTCGAACAAATCCTTGGGCAGCTGACTAATTGATGTGTACATAAAATATGTGATCAATGGCAAACCAAACGCCGTATGTGCAAGCCAGATCCCAAAGTATGTGCCGTTCAGTCCAAGCGATGTATAATCGCGCAAAATCGGAATGAGCGCTACCTGCAAAGGCACGACAAGCAAAGCGATGACAATAACAAACAATGTCTTTCTCCCTGGGAACTTAAGCCAAGCAAAAGCATAAGCTGCAAAGGATGCGATGAAAATCGGAATTACGGTAGCTGGTACTGTAACCGCAATCGTATTCCAGAAGGAACGCGACATACCGCTGCCCTTCTCTGTCTTGGTCGTACCATCTGGCATCGTGATGGAATATGTTTTTCCACCCAGCACCGTCTCATAGTTCTGAGTTGTAAAATTTGARATGATCGTCCACTGCTTATCCTGTACGTTCAGAAGTCTAGCTCTCCGGTTTTCCCAGATCAATCGTTCGCCGTTAAGCTCCACACCCGCACGCAGCTGATCATCGGTAAACGTTGTTCCATTCACCTTAATTGGCTCACGAAGATCGGTGTCCTTGGGCAGCTGAATTTGCTCTGTTGTGCTCCAATCTCGATGAGGCAGTATATTCCACCAGCCAGTAGATAATATATCTGCTGCAGGCCGGAAAGAGGAAACGAGCAGACCGAGCGTCGGGATAGTCCAAATGAGACATATGACAGCTAGCACTGTATTCACGAGCCACTTGGACTTACGGGATTTTTTGTTCCTGCTCATATTAGAACCCTCCTTCTCTACGGAACTGCCGCAGATTGATTATGATGACTGGAATGACAGCAACGAGAAGCACAATGGCTAAGGTTGAACCATAACCTGCATTTTGGTACATAAACAGCTGGCGATAGAACTGTGTTGCCACAACGTCCGTCTCATATTGTCCGCCTGTCATGATCATAACAACGTCGAAGATTTTGAGTGTAAACACAATAATCGTTGTTGTAACGGATAACAAAGTTCCCGCAATGTAAGGAATCATGATTTTGAAAAAAATGCGAACCTCGCCTGCGCCATCCATACGAGCGGCCTCCAGCATATCCTCTGGGATGCTCTTAATCGCAGCTGAGAATATAACCATCGCAAAACCTGTTTGCATCCAAATGAGAATAACGATAAGAAACAGGTTATTCCACGGCTGAATCATACTGAGCCATGCCTGCGGTTCCCCGCCAAATTTCACGACGATCGCATTCAGCAGTCCAATTTGCTCCTGGCCTGGCTGATAGTAATAAATAAATTTCCAGATAACACCTGCCGCTACGAACGAGATCGCCATCGGCATAAATATGAGACCCTTAGCCAGCTTCTCGAAGCTGCTTCGATCAGCAAGTATCGCAATTAAAAGACCTAAGCCAACACAAGCCAGTGTGCCAAAGAACACCCAAAGCAAGTTGTTGCGCAGCGCCATGATGAGCAGGCGGTCCGTAAATACAGCTACATAGTTGGCGAAACCGACAAAATTGACCGAGCCGGCATCAAAAAAGCTTAAGTATAGCGTCCGCAATGTCGGAAAGACAAGCAGCCAACCAAGCAGCAGCACCGCTGGGCCAACAAATACAAAAGGCAATATTCTCCGCTTCCATTGATCCGGATACTTTTCAACTACCCAGTTAAACGAATAGTATATCGAATAAATACCAACTGCTCCCCATATGACTGCAAACACCGCATTGAGGATAGGCGGAAGGTTGGAGTCGCGGAAAAGTATAAATATGCCCCCGTGAATGACAATATTGATAACTGGCACGAGTATGGATAACAACAGTAGCCGCAGAGCATTGCCTTTCCTAGCCTGTAATTCCATATGAATCCTCCTCCAAGGTTTGCGAAGCAAACCTTTCTTCGTAAGCGTAAACTTAGGTTTGCGTAGCAAACCTATCTTCGTAAGCATAAACTTAGGTTTGCGTAGCAAAACTTTCTTCGTAAAAGCCACCAATTTCTGCGCTGATTATAGAGGGGCTTTCCCCTTGCGGCGAGAAGCCCCCGAATCACTCAAGCAGCAGTCAATTATTTTTTCCAGCCAGCTTGAATTTCTTTTAGTGCTGTATCCAAATCTACTGTTCCACTTACCCAGTCTGTCATACCTTTCCAGAATGTACCTGCGCCAACTGCGCCTGGCATAAGGTCAGAACCATCAAAACGAATCGTTTCTGCTGTTTTCACGAATTCTGCCATTCTGCGTTCTTGATCGTTCGGGTACCATGAAGGATCAGCATCATTCATAGGAGCTGTTACGCCGCCTGTTTGAATCCAAGCTTTGAGCGACTCGCCCGTTGTGAAGAATTCCATTACAGCGCGAACCTCTGGACGATCATTAAACATAGCATAAATATCTCCTGAGATTAGAGCTGGTTGACCATATTTCTCATCAATGGCTGGAAGTGGGAACCAATCGTAATCATCAGCTGTCAAGCCTTCTGGGAAGAAGCTTGTAATAAAGCCAGCTTGACGGTGAAGCCATGCTTTTGGCGGATTATCGAATAGCGGCTTAACTGCATCACCAAACGATGTTGTAGCGATCGATTTTTTTCCACCGTACACATAGTCCTCGTTGAACCAGATTTCAGCCATTTTTTCTGCTGCATTTTTGACTACAGGGTCTGTGAATGGAAGCTCACCCGATACCCATTTGTCATAATTTTCAGGCGTAGTCGTGCGGAGCATAATATCCTCCATCCAGTCTGTAGCCGGCCAGCCAGTCGCTGTACCGCTCTCGATGCCGATGCTCCAAGCTGGATCGCCGTCTTTCGCGATTTGATCAGTCAGCGCCATAAGCTCTGTCCATGTTTTTGGAACGGTATAACCTGCTTCTGCAAATGCTTTTTTGTTGTACCACACTAAGCTTTTTACGCTGCTGCGTGCCCAGATGCCGGACATTACGTCTCCGCTAGTACCTTTCATCGTAGCCATGTCAAGCCAGCTTTGGTTGTATTGTTTCTTCAAATACTCATCGCTAAGGAATGATTTTACATCAATTACCTTACCAGAGTTCACAAAGCCCTTCAGCAAACCCGGCTGCGGGAAATCCGCAATATCAGGAGCGTTTCCGCCGTTTACACGTACCGAAATCGTTGCTTCGAACTCTTTAGAGCCTTCATACGCGATGTCGATTCCAGTCTTATCTTCGAACGCTTTAATGCTTTCGTTAAATTTCACTTCATCCGCATCCGTAAACGGACCGAACATCGTAACCTTTTTACCTTTAAAATCGCCGTTTAATGCTTTAGCCAGCGCGCTGTCGCCCGCCCCTGCTCCTGCATTCGTTCCGCCCTCTGCTGGCTTCTCTGTCGGCTGGTTCGTTGTATTATTATTTTTCCCTCCGCAAGCCGTAATCGTCATCACAAGCGCTAGCGTTAGAATAAAGACAGTCGATGCTTTTTTTGTTTTTCTCGTGTACATAGACCTCATCCTTTCATGTTTAAGTAATCAGTAATTAAATTACACTTACTCGGCCCTTTTGAAACGTTAAATTAACGTCAGATAACAAGTTGTTGCCTCACCTCCTTTAAAGTGCCAATGTAGGTTGTTTTTATGCTCAACAGGTATCGAAAACGAAATCTTTTAAATAGATAACGCTTCCATTGCTCTGAAAAGCTTTTCAGAGAGGAGTTAAAGCGAACGACCAAAGCCAAAATTTAGAGGCAAAGCCGTTTCGCTATTAATATTCTAATCTAAGTATTATCGTTTCACGCCTATGATGAATAGGACTTGGTTGACTCCCGTACAATTAAATGATGTGGAAGCTTTTCTCTGAGCACTTCAACTTTCCCCGTTGTAATCAGCTCATGCAGCTTCTCAACGGATCGATACCCAATATCATAGGTTGGCTGGTCTATCGTCGTTAGCTTAGGTATAAACATATTAGCCATTCGGATATTGTCAAAACCTACGACAGACATTTGCTCAGGTACGGATTTGCCATTGTCGCGCAAATATGAAATCGCACCCATCGCGAATTCATCCGAAGCTGCAAAAACGGCCGTTAATTCGGGACAACGAGTGAACAGTCGTTCAGCTGCATCATAAGCATGCTCAAATCGATGTATAGCAAATTCAATGCAATTCTCGTTCTCTGAGAGGTTATATTCCTGAAGCGCCTTCTTAAAGCCCGTATATCGCGGCTCACCGGAGATTGTGATTCCTAAAGGAAAACCAATCATACCTATGCGGCGATGTCCTGCTTCAATTAAATGTTTGACCGCATCATACGCACCCTGCTCATCATCAATATCAACGGAAGGAATATCATACTCCGGAGCATTGGTAGAAGCTAGAACGAATGGCAGACGATAGCGCTGCATCTCCTCGTAATATTCTTCATGCAAAGAATCACTCGTAAATATGATGCCATCTACCTGCTTCTCAAAAAAGCTTTGCACATAGGCGATCGTCCGCTGCTTGTCGCGGTCTGTATTACAGATCATCAGACTATGGTTCAGCATAACAGCCGCATCCTGCATTCCGCGTATTAAGCCGGCATAATACGGATTTTCTATATCCGGAATCATAACGCCAAGCGTGTCTGATTTTTTGTAAATCAAACCTCTGGCAAATCCATTCGGCTGGTATTGAAGCGCCTCAATAGCTTCCAGCACCTTGATACGTTTCTCTTCCACTACAGTTTCCGGCGCATTCATGACCCGGGATACGGTGCTTATGGACACGTTAGCGTATTTTGCTACATCGCGTATAGTCGATTTCATAATGGCACGCCTTTCTTGATGAGTAAGAATGATGTAACATGCGCTAGTTTGAATTTTATTATAATGAGTCATGTTTCACATTTATGAAAGTGCTTACTGAAAAGCTTTTCTGAAAACCTTTTCAAACGTAGTATAACTCCCTTTTGCGCATAAATCAACCTAAAATTTTGCATGTTTGTCCATTTTATTTATGCCAATTGTTGCATAACTTTAGATAAGACGGCTGCTTTCGAGCTTAACGGTATCTTTTAAAATAGTCATTAATGTAAAGCTTCATGCTGGTTATCTTAAGCAAGTGGCTAGACATTTAAACTAAATTTCATAACCTTATCTAGACAAAAAAAGCGTCAATCAGCGAGACTATCCTCACTGATTGACGCTCTATAGTAATTAAACAGCGTACATACGTTCACGAAGCGCTTTAACCTCAGCACTTTCAAGGTACTCGTCATAAGTCATCATCCGGTCGATTACACCGTTCGGCGTAATTTCAACGATGCGGTTAGCGATCGTTTGTACGAACTGATGGTCATGCGAAGTGAACAAAACCGTACAATCCGTATCTGTCAAACCATTATTCAGAGCCGTAATGGATTCAAGATCCAAGTGATTCGTTGGCTCATCCAAAATAAATACGTTCGCGCCCTCAAGCATCATCTTGGAGAGCATGCAGCGAACTTTCTCGCCTCCGGACAACACGCTTGCTTTCTTCATTGCATCATCGCCCGAGAAGAGCATACGGCCAAGGAATCCGCGAATAAAGGTTTCATCCGGATCTTTTGAATATTGACGAAGCCATTCCACAAGGTTCAAATCAACACCATCAAAATATGGTGAGTTGTCTTTCGGGAAATAAGCCTGCGATGTTGTTACACCCCATGAGTAGCTGCCAGCATCCGCTTCAACTTCACCAACAAGCAATTGGAAAAGCAAAGTCTTAGGCAAGCTGTTCGGTCCAACAAATGCAACTTTATCGCCTTTATTAAGAGCGATCGTCAGATTGTCGATCACTTTCTCGCCGTCGATCGTTTTGGTCAAGCCATCAACAAGCAGGAGCTGCTTGCCCGCTTCACGCTCACCTTTGAAGAGGATAAACGGATATTTACGGTTAGATGGACGAATATCATCAAGCGAAATTTTCTCAAGAAGCTTCTGTCTCGAAGTTGCTTGTTTCGCTTTCGATTTGTTCGCACTAAAGCGTTGAATAAACGCCTGCAATTCCTTGATCTTGTCTTCCTTCTTCTTGTTCTCACCGCGCATCAACTGCAAAGCAAGTTGGCTGGATTCGTACCAGAAGTCATAGTTGCCGACATACATTTGGATTTTGCCAAAGTCGATATCCGCAATATGTGTACATACCGTATTCAGGAAGTGCCTATCATGGCTGACTACGACAACAGTTCCTTGGTAATCGGCAAGGAAATCTTCCAACCAGCGAATGGACTCAATGTCCAAGTGGTTGGTAGGCTCATCGAGCAATAGAATGTTCGGTGTGCCAAACAATGCTTGAGCCAGCAATACGCGGACTTTCTCATTGCCGCTTAGCTCAGCCATTTTCTTATCATGCAGGTCAGGAGTAATACCAAGTCCATTTAGCATCTCTGCTGCTTCAGACTCAGCTTCCCAGCCGTTCATGTCTGCGAAGTCAGCTTCAAGCTCACCTGCACGCATGCCGTCTTCATCAGTGAAGTCTGCTTTTGCATACAAAGCGTCCTTCTCCTTCATTACTTCATAAAGACGCTTGTGACCCATCATTACCGTCTCAAGTACAACGGACTCGTCGTATTCATAATGGTTCTGCTTTAGAACGGCTAGCCGTTCACCCGGCGTTATATGCACTTCTCCGTGCGATTGCTCAACTTCACCGGATAATATTTTCAAAAAGGTCGATTTGCCCGCGCCGTTAGCGCCGATCAAGCCATAGCAGTTGCCTGGCGTGAACTTAATGCTAACATCTTCAAAAAGCGCCCGCTTCCCGTAACGGAGCGTTATGCCACTTGTACTAATCATTCGTTTAATCCCGTCCTTCACTACAAAATCACTTTATCTTGATCTATTATACCACAGTATGCAAGGAAACCGAACCTTCTTTTGCCTTTGCCTTAGCATTTGGATAGACAATCCAGCAACGAGGATTACTTTTAATTCATAGATCTCACGATAAAAAAACCTTCCTCCATGCGACTTTGATACAGTTGTCGCATTAGGGAAGGTTTTTAGCAATACACTATGAAGCAGTGATGTCTTTTTTTAAAAGATTAATCCCACTTCAGCTTAACTTCATTGCCCGTGCGGGATGATTCATATATTGCGTCAAGAATACGGTTATTTGTATAACCTGAAAGTGCAGACGTAATCGGCTGCCTGCCTTCGCGAATGCAATCGACAAAATGACGGCTCATTAGAATCCGATCCTCTTCGCCCTCTAGCGGAGTGATGTCGCTTTCAACGACTTCATTGTTCTCATGCGTAACATACTTGCCGTTATTGCCAATGATCGCTACGCCGCCCTCTGTTCCCATCAAATGAATAAATGGATCTTCCGGCAGGAAGGCTGAATGTGCAGCCCAGCTAACCTCAAGCGACAAGGTTGCTCCATTATCAAGTTTAATAAGCGCCGAGGCAAGGTCCTCAACGTCATAGTACCCGTCCCAATTTGGCGTACCCCATGTTCCTGTACCAAGACGGTTAGGACCAAATTCTGCATAAGTCGATCCGTATACGGAAACAGGCTTCGGATTGCCCATGAGATAAAGCGAAAGATCGAGCATATGAACTCCGATGTCAATTAGCGGGCCGCCGCCTGCTTGGTCTTTGCGAGTGAACCATGAGCCCCAGCCGGGAATGCCCTTTTTGCGGAACCAGCCTGCCTTTGCGTTATAGATGTGGCCTACATCGCCGTTATCAATTCGCTGCTTAAGTGCGCGGCTTAGTCCAGTCCAGCGCATTTGATGCGACATCATTAGTATTTTACCTGATTTCTCAGCTTCCTCTACGATTAGCCGCGCTGCTTCGGAATCAATGGCCATCGGTTTCTCCAGTAGAACATGCTTGCCTTGCTTCAGTGCTTCAATAGCAAGCTCGGCATGAAATTGGTTAGGCACACCAATAACAACTGCATCGATCGATGAGTCTTCAAGCAGCGATTGCGGGCTTGGATGTACCGTTTCAATACCGTACTCAGCAGCACGCTGCTCAGCAAGCGGAAGGTAAGCGTCCGTTACAGCAACAACATCGATACCTTCGACTTTATTGAATGTCTGCATATGTATACTACCGATTGCACCTGCACCGATAACGCCTAGACGAATGTTTGCATGAATCATTCCTTGCTCCTCCTTATAGGTACCTTGCTTCGTAAGATAAGCTTAGATTTGCGCATGCAAACCTAAGCCCCCTAAAATTATTCCACTATGCATACTTATACTTAGCAAGTATAACGGGTTCTCTTACCGTCGTCATTGCTCGAATTTGGCAAACCTTTGTCCTCGTTTGTTATTTCCCGGACATACGCCAAGTCTCGCCATGCGGCAGAACTAGAATTCGCTCGTCAGAAATACATCGTTTTCTGCGTTCAGCCTCCAAGCGATCAAGCGCTTCACGAGGCGTATCATCCGCAAGCTTAAACGCACCATAGTGCATGGGAATAAACCACTTGGCATCCAAATCATCGAAGGCTTGGAGCGCTTGCTCCGGCGTAATATGCTGCGGCGCCATGAACCATTCCGGCTCATAAGCTCCAATCGGCAATAACGCTACATCAACCGGGAAGCGGCGGCCGATCTCCTTGAAGCCTTGAAAATAACCGCTGTCCCCCGCGAAATAAATAGTCGGAAAATCAGATATGACTGGCCGCTCGACGGAAGCTGTACCACTAAAAAACGGACAACTCCGAGCAGCTGCCGGCTCGGACGCGCTTGCGATTTGCGCTCGCGACTCTGCAGCTGATTCCATTCCGTCACCGGCCTCAAAAGTATCACGAACATGACTTACAAGCTTCTCGCTGCGTGATGCTGGACGCTCAATGACAAAGCCTCCCCAATGCGAGCTATTCGTATCCCATGGATTGCGGCGAGTCGAATGCTGTGAAGGCACAAAAGTGAATTTTACGCCGTTATACATAACGGATTCCCACCAGTGCAGCTCCTTAATTCTAAGAAAGCCCTTCTTGCGAAGCTTGGCACCTAGTCCTGCAGGCACAAGCAATTGTCTAGCGCCAACCAGCCTGCGCAGCGAATTTATATTTAAATGATCATAATGAGAATGCGATATTAGCACGATATCAATAGGCGGAACGTCCTCTACCTTGATACCCGGCGCTGAAAGTCTTTTTTGAAATGCCATTTGAGTCGACCACACAGGGTCTGTAATAATGTTCAATCCGCCGAACTGAATAAAAAAAGTGGAATGCCCTACCCAAGTAATAGAAGGCCATTTTCGGTTATTCTCCAAGTATGCGATGTCAGGTTCAACATTCGGAACGGTGAATGAATAATCTTTCATTCTCAGCTTGCGAATGCGTTCCTGACGCCATCTTTTGAACTGCTTCATTGAAGTGTGCTGCTCGATAGGATCTATATTAGCAAATCGTTTTAACTTCAACCGTCCATCCCTCCTTCGCATTCATTTCTTGTTTTATTAAGATACCAAGCCAGCGGTACTCAATGCAAATATGTTATTTATGCGAAATCATCCACGCACTCGTATGACAGTCTATCCAGAAATGTGAATTAGAGACAATCTCTCGTTTCATCGTTCGCATCCTAACATAAAATCAGTTACACTTGGTTATAAAGCATTTACACATAAGATTACGCTTTCGACGCAGCATTTGTTACATAAATGAAGCAGATGAGCGTCTAAATATCAATTAGCCCAGGAGGTTTCCTTATGAAACTAATTTCAATAGAACCAACGCCGAGTCCCAATTCCATGAAGCTGAACGTCGATGAGATGCTCCCTCGCGGACGCAGACTCACCTACAAAGCGAATGAAGCAAGCGACGCTCCTGAGCTGCTTCAGCAGCTTTTGCAAATAAACGGAGTGAAAAGCTTATTCCGTACAGCTGACTTTATTGCGCTTGACCGCAAGCCTGGAGCAGATTGGGCAGCTATACTCGCTGAAGCAGGACAATTGCTGCAGAAGGTTGCTGATGGCGACAACGGCGAGAACAGCGGGAAAGGACCTTCAACAAGCTTTGGCGAAGCACAGGTGCTCGTTCAAATGTATCGCGGCATTCCGATGCAGGTGCGCGTAAGAATGGGAGACATTGAGGCACGTTCAGCGCTCCCGCCACAGTTTGGCGAGGCGGTTAACCTTGCCGCTGGCTCTGGCATGATTCGCGAGCGCAAGCTGGAGGAGTTTGGCGTTCGCTACGGAGAGCCCGAGGAAATTGCAGCTGAAATTGTACGCGAGCTGGAAGCTTCCTATTCGAGTGAGAGATTGGACACTCTTGTGCAAGCAGCTATTGAGCAAGGGAATGCTGGTGCTGAAGGAGAAGCTCCAGCTGTCGTAAGGCCAGCTCCGCTAACTTTTGAACAAGCGCAAGAGCAGTTCGCCTCACCGGATTGGCAGGTTCGTTACGCAGCATTGGAGCGATACGTTTCCGCTATAGAAGGTTTGCCTCTGCTTGCACAAGCGATAAAGGATGAGAACACATCCATTCGTCGTCTTGCCGTTATCTATCTTGGCGATCTGCGAGCGCCTGAAGCGCTGCCGTATTTGTTTATGGCGCTGCGTGATTCCTCAACTTCCGTTAGAAGGACGGCTGGCGACACGCTGTCTGATCTTGGTGATCCCGCTGCGGTTGGACCGATGATTGAATCGCTCCGTGACAAAAACAAGCTTGTCCGCTGGCGCGCGGCACGCTTCCTCTATGAAGCAGGAGATGAATCTGCGATCGATGCGCTGCGTGAAGCTGCTAACGATAATGAATTTGAAATTCAGCTTCAAGCCAAAATGGCGCTTGAACGGATTGAACGCGGTGAAGAAGCAGCCGGCTCTGTATGGCAGCAAATGACCGCGGCGAGAAAAAATGAGCAATAATTGATTTACTCCAATAGGAAAGGGGGTGCAGAAATGCACCCCCTTTCCTATTGGAACAAAATGAGGTGCAGCCCTCTGCACCTCATCCTATTATTTCGTATATTCCAGCTGAAGATTAACAAGAAGTGATTGATCGCCAGCATAAGGCTCATAGCTTGCCCGATAGCCAACTGCTACGTTTATACGTTTGAAGGCAGCCTTTAAAGCTGCTGGGAATTGATCACCTTGCTCATATCTGAATGACAGGCTCCCTGCCTTGGAATCAAGCGCCGATTGTATAACTTGATTCAGCTGCGCTGAGCTTGATACCGTATATTCCGGTTCAAGCCAGTGCAAGCCAAGTGCGATCTTCAGCCTGCTGAAGCGGCTGCGCTCCGCCTTTCCCCCTTGCTTCTCCAACTCACGAATCGTATCCGCATAGGAGACGTTTGCAGCAGGATAAGTTCTAGTCCACTGGTGATCAACGCGCAGTTCCTCATCCGTTCTCAAATAATAGTTATAACGAATCGTACTCTCGCTTGGCGAAACTTTTTGTGCCGTGATTTGGCTTCCTGCTGATGCTGCTGCGACCGGATCATCCCAGGTTAGATCCAAATGGTACCAAACACCGTCTACCTGCACCATATTCCATGCATGCTCGCCCGTATTCACAGTACCCTCTGCGATTAAAACCGTCAGTCCCGCTTGCTTCAGCATTTTATAGCCTAGCAATGAGTATCCTTGACACACGGTTTCTCCGAGTGTCACCGCATCATAAGCAGTGTAATGCTTCAATGTTTTATCATACTCCACATGGCTAACGACCCAGTCGTGAATGGCTTTTATTTTCTCATGCTCATTCATTCCCGGCTCTATTATAGATTGGAGCGCCTTTGCAACGGTGCGATCTACAACTGCCGTTTGTTCCAGTGTCTCGCGGTATCTGGCTTCCAGAGCAATCGTCGATTTATTTCCCCAGCTGCGAATGGTGTAGATGTAGGATTCAAGAATGTAGGCTGAATAATCATCATGCTTTAAAGCAGCACGAATGACCTCTGTCATTTTCTTCGATAGTTCCTGCTTGTCCCCCGTGTATGTCACTGAAAACCGCTCGGACCTGGCTTTGAAATGTTTAGCAAGCTCGAGCTCCAAGCGCTCCATCTTATTCGTTTCATCCAAGGCGGCCACCTCCTCCGACTCTGCTGCCGCCGGAAATAAATCCAGCTTGAGGTCAAGACAAAATGCAGCTACTACGATAACGACAACCACCAACAATTTAGAAGCTACTCTACGCATTCGAACCTCCTTAACAATAAGTGAAAGAAAGCAACCATTTATCGGAAACTTCTTCACATTTATATTTTCAACTAGAAGGGATGCCCGCTTATAAGCTAGCAGCCTTGTAATCAAACTGTAATATTTCTCTCATCTTGGTTTCATCTTATGCTTATATAATAAATTCATGACCCCCCTTTATTATATATTCTCTCTTGAAGCCTGCAGCCTCGTGCCGCGGGCTTCCTTTTTGATAGAAGCATACTCCATGGATTCCAGCAAAAAAGGGATAACCTTCTCCCAAAAGCTAGAATCTTGCTCGGAAGTGCTATGTCCTTTGGTCGATACGAACAGTGTTTGAATCAGATGATCTGGCAATTGCTCTTTCAGCTGCTTCAGATCCTCCGCACTAATAAACTCATCACCATTCGAATGAACCATCATAATCGGTGTACGGCCAATGTCGGAGCTGCCGGCATGTTTAGCTATTACAGCAGGAATGCTGGCCTCTTTAAACTGCGACCACGATATGCGTGAACGAATAAGCCATATCATCGGAATCAGATAGGCTAGCGGGAAAAGCGGCAGTTTTTTGCGTCGCAATTCCGATTTCATCATCGTATCGAAATGGACGGGCATTGAATCCGTTACGACCGCTCTCACCTTCATACCTTGATCAAGGGCAAGCAGCGCTCCAAATCCGCCAAGGGAATGACCTAGTATAGCAATTCGGTCTGGATCCATACCTGGCAAACTTTTGGCTGTATCAAGAGCAGCGAGCACATCATCCCGAAACATGAGCGCGGAAGGCGCAGAAATCGAATCGCTGTTGCCGTGGCTGCGTGCATCATACATCAATATAGCGAACCCTGCTTCATAAATCGGACGCGTATACCTAAGCACTCTCGTCCGATTCGATCCCCAGCCATGCGCAATAATAATTAGAGGTGCAAGTCCGTTCTTTAACAATTCGTTGGAAGCAGGCTGAAGCAGCCAGCCTTCCAGCTTAGAGCCATAATTAGTGAACGTTAAGGATTGCCACTGCGTGTCGACAAGAGGAGTCTCCGCATTCATAATCTTTCGAGGCTTCTGGCTGCGCGCGCCCATTTGCCAGATTAGCGCAGCAAGCAGCAAAACAATAATAAAGAAGATGATAACGATCCATAAGACAACGTCCATGAGATAACCTCCTTGCTCTATAACTTGCTTACGATATCTACGAATTGCCGTGCTCGTTCCGTTACTTGAGCGAATTTCCCTTCGCGAACCCATTCCAAATTAACGAGCTTGCTGCCCATTCCAACAGCATTTGCTCCTGCTTTAAAATAATCTGCAATATTATGTAAATCCACTCCGCCAGTAGCAATCATCGGAATATCGTTTAAAGGTCCGCGAATTTCCTGCAAGTAACCTATGCCGAGCGTGCCCATTGGAAAAATTTTTACAGCATCCGCTCCTGCCTTCCAAGCTTTCACAATTTCAGTCGGTGTCATAACACCGGGCCATACAGAGAGGCCGTGCTCGCGGCCATATGCAATAACTTCCTCATCTAGGTTAGGCGATATGAGATATTGGGCACCTGCCGCCACAGCCTCCTTAGCAAGGTCTACATCCGTTACTGTGCCGGCACCTACTGCAGCTTTTCCATCAAACTTCGAACGCCAACGCTCTATCATAGCCGCTGCTCCGCCCGTGTTCATCGTAATTTCCATCATATGAATGCCGCCGTCTATTAAAGCCTGCGCTGTATCATCTGCATGCCGATCTTCAATTCCTCGTAAAATGGCTACAATTTTGTGCTGCAAGAGCAGCTCCAGCATATTGCTCATTTGCTTCTCCTCCGACTCTTATAATCATTTATTCCCAAAATTGCTTTAAAATGCGCAAAAATAAATTCGGAAACGGCAGCGTGTCCATATCTTCCTTTGAAATCCATCGGTAAGTGCCCGGCTGCTCATTATGTTCCTCAGTAGAAACATCTATAGCTGCCGCCTTTTGATTCCCTTCATAAGAGGACGCTGCCTCCGCAGCAATAGCTGCGCTGCCCGATGCAGCTGCGATGTCTGCGTCTAAAGCTGAATAAGACGTTTCACCCAAATCGGCTAAATAAAAACGCATTTTCCAATGAATATGACTAAAAATATGATCAGCATCTGTAAACCAGCTGCGCGGACGAATAAGAAGTCCTGTGTCCTCATCAAGCATGCGGCTGATCATCTCGGCGAGCTCGCCCTGCTCCTTCGGCGCTGTTTCATCCAGCCAGTTCACCTTATCCGGCGGCAGCAGCAAATGAGGAAGCTCCCACATTTGGGCTAGAAGGCCTGTAGCTGGACGCTGCCTTACGAGCACTTTGCCTACATTTTCTCCGCTGCCAACAACGATCGCTGCCGCCCTAAACTCTGGACGAGGAGGCTTCGCCTTCGTCTTGATCGGCAATTCCATTTCTCTGCCTGCTAGTCTCGCCTCACAATGCTCCATTACAGGGCAAGGCAAACAGCTTGGCGATTTCGGCGTACACACGAGAGCACCCAGCTCCATCAGCGCTTGATTGAAGTCGCCAGCGGCGCCTTCTGGAATAAGCGAAGCAGCCAGCTTCTCAATGCCTACTCGCGTAGAAGCTTTTGCGATATCATCCTCCAAGCAAAAATATCGCGAGAGCACACGCATCACATTACCATCCACTGCCGGCTCTGGACGATTAAATGCGATGCTCATAATAGCTCCGCTAGTATAAGGGCCAACGCCTTTCAATCCAGCAACGGACGCTTTATCATCTGGGACGATTCCCCCATAACGCTGAGCGACCTCTTTGGCACCTGCTTGCAAATTGCGGGCACGCGAGTAGTAGCCAAGCCCCTCCCAGCTTTTGAGCACTTCCTCTTCAGGTGCTTCAGCAAGTGCTCGCACCGTTGGGAATTTACTCATGAATTGATTGTAATATGGAATAACAGTGTCTACCCTCGTCTGCTGCAGCATAATTTCCGATACCCACACCCGATAAGGATCTTTATTAATCCTCCATGGCAAATCGCGTTTGATAAGCCGATACCAATTTAGCAGCTCTGTACTAAAATATGTCTTTACATCTATTTCTCCCATTAGCTTTTCTCCTCGTTCATTCTTGTTGTAAGCGTCTTTCGATTGGTTCCGGTATTTTTTCCAATCCGTCTATACTGAACCGGCGTGATGCCTGTATATCTTTTGAACAGCCGTGATAAGTAATGATTTTGCATGCCAACCTGCTTCGCAACAACGGCTACAGGAAGCTCCGTTTCCATAAGCAGCTGCTTTGCGATCGCAATGCGGCGATTCGTCACATATTGGATCGGCGAACAGCCCATGATGTTTTTGAAGGATGTTATAAAATAGTTTGGATGGAGAAAAGCAAACTTAGCTAGCTCCTCAATTTGTATGTTCTGATGCAAATTTTCTTCAATATAGGCGAGCACTTCATTCCATTTTACCTCAAAATCCGATTGCTGGAATGTTGTTCTCTGCACATGGCTTTCTTCTAAATAATAGGCAAGCAGCTCCAGCAGCACCGACTTTAACCGCAGCTCTCGTGTAATCGATTTACGATGCTGATATTCGTTCATTTTTATAAAAAGGTTCTTCATCATTTCTTTGTCTTTCACATAAACAAATGGCGGAAGCTGCAGCGCATTTATAACTTGAAAATCGCTAAGCTCCAAACGGAAATGGCACCAATAAAGCCCCAGCTTCTCATTTCCCTCTGTACCAAAAGATTGTTTTGTACCCGCCGGCAAAAAATAAAGCGTACCCGGCTGTACGAAATAAGTGTCATTTTGTATGTTAAGCCGGGCTTCTCCCTTGACTGTATAACCGAAACGGAAAAAATCCGGCTCGGTTTTTTGCTCGAACCAGCCCGGTTCAAACTCGTTATAGGCAGTCATAATAACCTCGGCTTGAATGTTGTTCAACTGATTTTGCAAAATACTTTCTATTGTCGGTTTCATGAATTCTCCTATAAGTAAAACTGAGATATAATAGTTATATCTTCTCTCGAGTGGTTAACATCTTCTCTATTATACGAACTAACGATTCAAATTCATATGGAAGTCTTATGAATATCCTAAACAAGACCGAATCTTCCATAATAAAGAATAAACGAAAGGATTGCTATATATGAATCGGAACCGAGGTTTTTCTATTGCAACAACATTCTTTATAGCCGTGTTACTGCTGGCAGGCTGTGGAAGCAAAGAGAACAGCTCTCCTGAGAAAACCAACGCGCTGATTGGGCCGGAGGAAGTTATTTCGGTTTATAAGGCCAATTGCGTCAGCTGTCACGGAACCGGGCTTCAAGGCAGAGTAGGCCCGGCAACAAATCTCCAAAAAGTTGGAGAGCGCATGAGTGCTGCTGATATTACGAAACAGATTGAAGAGGGCGAAGGCTCGATGCCTGCTTTTAAAGAGCGTCTGACCGCTGAAGAAATTGCTGGGCTCTCTAATTGGTTGGCAAGCAAAAAATAACAAAGGCTTAGCGAAAAAAAAGGATGCCTGAGCAGATTATGCTGCTCAAGCATCCTTTTTTTCTTGTTCATGTTCGCTTAATAGCCGATATGATGGCCGTTTATTTTTGGAGAGCTCATGAAATGAAGTGCCGCTTGGCCGGCGTAGGTCCAATGCGTTTCACCCATTTGGGGATGCATCGGAAATAAATCACCCTGTACAAGCACTAGATCTCCGCCCCAATCGTCTGAATACAACCCGTCGAATTCAACCCATTGTCCGGTTTTAAACCGACGCTTCGTTTTTTGCAGCCGCTGCTCCTTCATTGTCGACATCCCCTCTCGACTAGCTAACTTGGTATATTACATTCCAAGTATAGGCAAAAGGTTACTCCGATATCCGTTCCGCAACAGCAAAAGCTGAAGCCAGCTTTCGTTCATGTGTAATCGTAACATGAATTCGAACAGCCTCTCTGCTAAAGCCTAGGCGATTCCAAGCTGCCACCGTTAAGCTGCACTCGGGTTTGCCGCAGCTTCCCCGCAAAATTTCGATGTCTGTGAATCCTAATATATTCCCTATTCCACAGCCAAAAGCTTTCACAACCGCTTCCTTCGCAGCGAAACGTCCAGCCGTGAACTGATAAAGCCGCTCGCCTGTATACTCCGAAGCCAGCTCTCGCTCGCCCGCAGACAGCACCCGCTCCAAAAACCTTCTGCCTGTGCGGCCATCCACTATTTTCGCGATTCTTGTAATATCTGATAAATCATGTCCGATGCCGATGATCATGCTAACACCCGCCTTTTCCCTGATGGTGAGATTAGCAGAAGCATGAAGCGAAGTCAAGCATGGACATGTCTTTCCCTCTTATTTTGCAGTAACAACTATTCCGTTAGCGAGTCGCCTATCACTCGCTCATAATGGAAGTTGTTTCCTTTCTCGTCTTTTACATCAACTGTAATTAACCCTTTTTTCTGATCATCGATAAACTCACCTGATGAACGATACGTATATTTCGTAAAGCCTGGAAATTCAAACATCTCTTTCCCCATCGGCTGCAATTCCAGCGGAATCATAATTTTGTTTCCTTGCTCGGTTTCCTTTTCCGCTTCCGCTTGATTCGAGTCTGTCTTAACAGCTACTTCCGCGGATAAAGGCGTTCCCTGATCTTCAGGAAGCCACAAATCAAGGCGTACAGCCTGATCCCCAGTCTGATCATTCTCCGAAATACGCAAACTCATATGCGCCTGCTCACCCATCACATGCCAATAGATCGGTTCAGCCAGCTTTGACTCCACGCGTGCTTCCGGCGGAGAAGTTGTCGACAACCAGCCTGCCAGCACGAATAGAGCAACAGCAAGCAGCATCTCAATTCGGATGCCAACCAGCAACCCTCTTGCGGCGCTCGCTTTCGCGATTTGCGGCATGAATACGAGCTTATGAAGTGCTGCAATGACGACGACAAGCAGCATGAGAATGGTTTTGGCGAGGATTAGCTTGCCATACGCTGTAGTGAGCAATTGTCCCCATTCTGAGAGCCTAGCAGCCGAAAGCCATATTCCGCTAATCAAAATAACGATCATGCTTGGCAGCGCCCACTTTGCGAAACGCACAGCCGCTTGGTTCAAGAGCTCCACAGCATTTCTATGGAAAGTTAATGACAGCAAACCCGCAAGGCCACCAAACCATATTGCGGCAGCAGACATATGGACCGTATGGGTCACTATTCCAAATACGACATCGGTTAAAGCAGCATTCGCATGGCCTGTGAGCGGGAAGCTCACTATCAATGCCGCTGCAGCTATCCATTTAATCATATTCGCCCATCGTCTCTCCCGAATAGGGGCAAATGCGAGAAGAAGTGCGATTAAAGCAAGCCCAACTCTTAATGTCGCTATCTTTCCAATCATTGTTCCATTAGCTAATGCATAGATGGATACACCGCCGAATTGGTCTGCAAGCATCGACAAGCGAAGCAATCCGGAAACCAGCCAAATAAGCGCCGCGGCTCCCATCACTAGTCTCTCGGCTCGGACGGAGAAACCAAACGGTGCCTTAGATTCATCATCTCTCCAGATGACATATCGGAAAAACAATATTCCAGCGAGAATAACAGCCGTCAAAATATCGAGTATGCGCATCAGCACCATGAAGCCTTGGCCACCCGTATGATCGTGCTCGGCCTCTCCAGCGCCACTGTCGCCGCTGTGATTGCTATGGCTGCTGTGATCATTAGCCGTATCCTGTTCGATCTGCGGAGCAGCATTATCATCTTCCACAGCATCCGCATCAACATCTTTTGTATTTGTATTTGTATTTGTATCCGGCTCTGCTGTCTCCACCTCTTCACTGCTTGAAATCGTGGGAGACGGGGTAGCTGCCGTCCCTTCACTGACTTCTATAGCAGTCGGAGTGGGCGATGCAGATGGCGTAGGCGTTATATCCGGCTTCTTTGTAGGCTTAGGTTTAATTGTGGGCTCTGGACTCTTTGTAATTACTGGTTTGTCAGTCACTTTTGCTTCATTTCCAGAGCTGTTCCCTGTATTACCAGCAGAAGCACCGTCCAGTGAAACCGTATCATCCGGTTTCACAGCCTCAAGCTTCACGCCTACCGCAAATTTAAAGGAACCGTCTGTTATATGAGAATCAAGCGACAACACCTGCCAGCTTACTTCATAAATGCCCTTATCCAGCTTAGGAATGGTATAAACAAGCGTAAGATCATCATCACTGCTTAACTTGCCAGTAATGTCAGTGCCGCTACTGCTTTTTAGTGAAATATTACTTAGCTTCGTATCGATTTTCTCTGTAAATTTTATTCGAATGGCAGGCGGAGCTTCCGCCAGCTCCGCATCCCCATAAGGTGTCGATTGCGCAATATAGGCATGCGCCGAGACGAAGCTCGGCAGGCATGCCCATATTATTACTATTGCAAATATCAATCTTATTTTTTTCATCTGCAATCCTTATTTCGTATAAATGGCGACAGCTGCTTGATTACCGCCTACGGCAGGGAAGTATTCAACAGAAGCACCAGCTGCCTCAGCTGCGGAACGAAGGGTTACAGCACCTGTGCCTTTATATGCTGCGTCTACGTATTGCTTAATGAACGCTGCATCTACTTTCGTCGTACCGTTTGAAACGGTCAAACTGCTTACAGCTACTACGTTTCCGTTTACGTAAATTTGTGGTTTAGCAGACACGGCGCTGCCTGGGAGCTTCACTGATTTATTTTGAACCGTGAAAGTCATTGTAGCTTCGTAATTTGTTGCGCT
Organism: Paenibacillus sp. 01T424; assembly: GCF_056398745.1. NCBI lineage: Bacteria > Bacillati > Bacillota > Bacilli > Caryophanales > Paenibacillaceae > Paenibacillus > Paenibacillus sp. 01T424. The sequence goes on from NZ_JBFTPZ010000050.1 coordinate 26,858, forward strand.
GTATTCGCCTTCCTTAGCTTCCGTAGTGCTTGGCTTCGCACGTACTAAGTAATAATCGGCAGCACCCGTCGTAAATGAAACCACGCCCTTATCATCGGTCTTCAGCTCCACTGCTTCAGAATTGCTGCGACGAATAATATCAACGGCTGTATTAGTAAGCGGTTTGCCCTTTAGAAGCAGCTCAATCGACACTTTTTCACCCGGTGTAACTGCAGCAGGATTGAACAAAGGGATGAGCTCCGCTCGATCCGGGCTTACTTCCTTAAAGAAACCTGTAAGTGCTTTAACCCGATCAATAACAGGAATATCGCTAATCGCTACGAATGATTTGGCACTGCGCAGCGTACGAGTAGCAGCGTCTGCACCTTTGTACACGCTGTCTGCTTCGGTTGATATAATATACGCGCCTGGAACATTTGATTTAAATGACGCAACAAAGTAATTATTTAGCGCTGGCGTTGTTTCCGTAGCCGGCTCTCCAGTGTAGAAACGAGTGCCTGTAATATCTGACTTCTGCCCTGCCGGCGTAGTCACATATACTTTTGAAGTGCTGCCCCACTGCCCTTCCAACCGATAGCTCTTGTGCTCGTTGGAGTGGTTTCCGTACATAAGCTCAACATAGGAAACTTGACCAGGCGCTACGATTGGTGCACTCGTCTGAGACCAACCGTCATGCGCGAATACTGGAGCCGCCGCTCCTAGTGTCAACATAGCTGCCAGTGCGACACCCGCGATTTTTTTCTTAAGCTTCATAAAAATACCCCCATCGATTTGGATTCACTGTCCAAATTGTATCAATGGGGGAGCTGCATCACATGACTCGTTAGAGCTATATAGTGGTGAACGATATGTGAATCATGACTATGCAATTATGGAAAGTGAAGCTTTCCTTCCGTCTGGAACGATACGCAACTCGTTTAAGTTCTATATTCACTAAAATCAACTGAAAGGCCATTGATCAATTTCTCACTGCTGCCTTCTCCATCAACATTTAGCTCAAGTACGCTCTTATCATGGCTCACATACTTCACACTAAGCCTTTCCTCAGCAGACCAAGCTGGCCTATTGTTTTTTGCCTGTTCCACAAATTCTTCATAACTGCTTATGCCATTCTTCAACGCATCGTTCTGGCTGATTACTTCGACAATTACGCCGTTTTCTGAGCCTTTGCTTGTCACGATAGAGCGATCCGAACGATGTTCCAGATCATAAGGCTGCATAACATAAACCGCCAAAAACACATTCTCTGTCTGACCAACAAGCATGCCCGGCTCTTGCAGCCAATCCATACATGGCAATAACCCGATAATCGTATTGTCTTTGTCAGAAGGAATCGGATATAGAGCCATTATTGTATTTTTGTAATAAAGAACTTCCGTAAACTCGGTTTGATGCCGCAAATCTTCAACCGCATTCGCCTCTGCCGGGTGGAAGAAGTAGAGTTGATTCACGCCGTTTTGCAGTCCCAATGGCAAAGAAATATCCCAGCGATGCTGCTCATTGTCAAACTCCGAGAATCGCTCCCACATTCCGCCCGCTGCAAAATCCGATGTAATGAAGGCATAGCTGTGAAGCATGCTTGCTCCTTCATCCGTTAGCTTCGTAATCGCCTTTTTCTCCTCAGTTGGCTCACTGCGATTAAGCGCTGTACGACGAGCTGTTTCAGGCGCCTCGTAAAATAAAAATCCTGCATACTCCGTCCGCGGCATTTGCTCTGGAAGCTCGAAATCACCGAATTGCACATAATCATGCAGAACGTTGCTATCAAGCGGGATGTCATGCTTCTGACCGCGGCAATGAGCACCGACAAAGGCGCCTTTCAAATAGAATGCAGCTCGCTCATTCCAGAGAAAATCAAGCATATCGGCGAGCTCTTGTTTAATGGCTGCGTCCTGTATTTCGTACCAAGCACAAGTGAATGCCTGCACCCAATGCCAGAACCAAGGCAAGCTGTTGTATTCGGACATGCCATACTTGCGAATATGGGCTAATGTAAGCTGAAGATTGCTGCGACCATCCTCCAGCAAATCAGCATCGGCAAACATTTGTCCAAAAATCAGCTTTGCAGCTGTATATTTTGCATCGTGATGACCAAATACATTTTTATGATGGTAGAAGCCGCTTCGATAAATATGGATAAGGGCAGTATCAAATGCTTGGATTAGCTGCTTGTCAAAAAACGTCCTATAGCGTCTCGCAAAAAATGCCATCAAGCTCCCCATCAGCTCTACGGGCAACGTATTTGGCTTGGAGTCCTTCGGAACATCCTCTAGTCTAAGCGGCCAATGTCCATAAGTATCGCTTTCTACATCCTGATCTTGCAGCGCAAGCACCTCTAGAAGCACAGATTCCGCAGTTCGTTTAGCAGCCTCTCTCTCAAACGGCAGTTGTTCTGAGTTATCAACTGCAGCTGCAAGCAAATAGGAAGCATAATAAAAGTTATCGCGTAAATCGTGGTGGAACCATAAACCGCTGCTTAATAATGGCTGGTTATGGGCTGCAATTGCTATTTTTTGAATAATCTCTTTTTGCTTAGCTGTAAAGCTCATTATACGAATCTCCTCAATTTACCTTTTTTCTTCTAATCATATATAATTTGAATAATAAGAGATACCTCTTCATTATTTTTTTAGTTCAAAACTACAATCATTTTTTCGAATAAGGAGGACATTTTATGTTCAGAAAAAAAATCCCTCGTTAATCTCGTGGTCCGCCTCGACTCCTCTCTTTACATGATGAAGCTTATATAAATGGAGAGGATGATGGCAATGTGGCCAAAAATCGTTGATTGGAAAGAGCTGCGCTTTGGCGTGGAAATTGAGTTTGTAGGCGGAAATCCAGAAAGCTTGGAGCTGCTGCCTGGTTGGGTTATTTCTTTGGATGAGCGGCAAATTGATGCACAAGGTATGGAATCAGGCAGTGAGCTTAAGCCGCCTCCGATCTTGTGGGAAGACCGTGAGCAAATTCAGATCATGTTAAACAGGCTGAGGGAACAAGGAGCAACAGCCAATTGGAGCTGCGGACTCCATGTTCATATTGGTCTCGAACCATGGGGAGAAGATGCTGTCCTCCCGCTTATAGACGCCGCACTGGAATATCAACAAACGATTCAAGCGCTATTGAATACGAGCGAGCACCGACTGCAGTTCTGCCCGCCCGTTACTCCAGACATGCGTGAGAGCTATATTGCAAATCCAAGCGATGAAGCCGTTCTCCATGTAGGACGTCCGCAATCTCATCGTTGTGGAATAAACACAGCGGCTTGGTTTGATATAGGCACGGTGGAAATTCGTTATGCAAATGGCTCAGTGAATGATGAAGAAATTCTCCGTACCATTGAGCTGTGCTTGCGATTCGTAGCAGCGATAGGTGCCGGCCGTAAGCTTTCAACCGATCCCCTAAAAATGGCTCTTGAGCTTGAAGCACCTATTGATGGTTATCCTTCTGATTTACCACCGCCACAATGGTATCAAGAAAGGTGCTGGCTGGAGGAAGCTCTCATTCCCATCTTGACGCCGCTGGCAGCCGAACTTGTACCGGGTGGAGAAATTCATCATATCGTACCTGTTCAAGATGGTATTATGGTTGCTATTGAGAAATCTGGAGAACACCTATTTAAATTTGTGCTAAAGCCTGCTGCCCAGAGCTGGACAGTTGTACGTCAAGTTGAATCATAAATCAAAAACCCTTCCGCCGCGTTTCGGTGGAAGGGTCTTCTTACTTTTTAAAAATAAAATATCGATCAACAATTATGGCAAACATAACGCCTACGCTGTACCTGATCAAATCCACGGTCAAAAAACCGCTCCCGAGCACTAAAGCTCCAATAAACGTCCTGCGAATCTCATTAATCCAATCCGCCTGGTAGAGCTGACTAAACTCGATGCCAAAACAAAAGATGAGGCTAGCGCCAGCAGCCCAAAACAAGTTTTTGTGCACCCCTATGGTACGGAAGCCATAATAAATCATGCATGCCCAAAGCGCATCGCCAAAATGCTCTGCAACAAACCCAGGCAGCGAATCTGCAAAGCTCCTTGAGCTGTAGCCAAGCACCATCGTTATAACAACCGCAATCGCGTATCGTATTCTCGGTTTCATTTGATAATCACCTGCTTAAACGATTTTGCAGATCGATTTGGATTTGGCTGTGGATCTTGTCCCAGTCCAAGCTGCTTTTATTAAACAGCATTTTATCGATCGGCAACTCGTTTAGTATCGCTAATTCATAAGTCTTTCGCAGCTCAAGCACCTCGAGAAGACCTTGAGTTCCCTTGAGCTCTTTACTTTTGCCGTAGCCCTGCTCCGTGTAATACCAAGTAATAAAGTTTAGCCATTCTGTTGGCCGTTCAGCAATTATTGCAGGAAATGCATGTTTAAAGTCATCCTGATACAAATAGAGCAATACCGGATTCAGCTGCTTAATCAAGCGATTCAGTTCATGAATATAGGTCGATATTTCAACCTCGGRACAATTGTCTCGTACAAGCATGACGGTTAACGGATTTTGCAAAAAACAGCATTCCATTATGTACACTTCATCCCCGTTAATAGCCTGTCTCGAAAAATCGCTCCACTTTTCAATAATGAGCTGCTGATGCCTCTCCAAAGGGAGGTTATATACATCATAATCCCCGAAATATTCACTATTAATCGAATCTGTTTCCTTTAGCAGCTTCCCGTAATATACGATATATCCGTCCGCCTTAGCCTCGGAATGCTTAATGATTAACTGCTGTTGCTCCGTATATTTTTGCAGCATTTGCTTATATTGTTCTTCTGTAAAATAAGCCGCGGAATCATAATCGGCTGGGTGCTCCAAATCCCCCTCCAAAAACAAGCGATTGGCAATATTCTGTTCATCTAATAGCTGCTTCACAAAACGTGCCGTACTCGTTTTCCCTGATCCGGGCAATCCTTCAACAAGGATTAACTTCGTATTATTCATGGCATTCAGCTCCTTTCACAACTACTATATTCTATCTTCCAGCCGTTTCTCCTCCATCATTGGCGTCCGCTTAGCTAATCAAATGCTGCTCCACTGCAACAAAAAAAGACTGTCCCCTGCCGAATTCTCGGTTCAAGGGACAGTCTTTTTACTGCTCGAAGCTTAAAGCAGCTCATTAAATACCCGGAATCGGGGAGCGCTTATGCTCGGTTTTCAAATATTGCTTTTCAAGCTTCTCGCGAGCCTCGTCGCTAATGGACTTGCCTTCGAGATAGTCGCTGTTATCACCATAAGTGATGCCTAGCTCGCCCTCGTCGGTTTGTCCGTCCCATAGGCCTGCCGTTGGCGCTTTGTCGAGCACGCTTTGCGGTACGCCGATATGGGAGGCCAGCTCACGAACCTGCCGTTTATTAAGCGTACTAAGCGGAGTAACATCAACCGCTCCGTCGCCCCATTTCGTGTAAAAGCCTGTAATCGCTTCAGATGCATGATCTGTACCAACGACTAACAGATTAAGGTCGAATGCAAGCGCGTATTGCATAACCATCCGCGTTCTCGCTTTCACGTTGCCTTTGCCGCCGCGGCTCAAATGACGCGGAATGCCTAACGACTTAAAGCTATGCTCCACTTCAATCGCGATTTCATCCACAGCTTCTTCAATATTCGTCTCCGCGCGGTGCTTTAGCTGGAACGCTTCCGCTACTGCATAACTATCCGCAATATCGGATTGCTCGCCATAAGGCTGAAATACGCCAAGCGTCATATACTCGCGGCCTGTTTCAACGCTAAGCTCATCTGTTGCCCGCTTGCAAAGACCCGCTGCGACTGCGCTGTCAATTCCGCCGCTAATCGCAATAAGCAAACCCGTTGTTCCCGAGTTCGTTACGTATTCCTTCAAGAAATCAACCCGTTTGCGAATTTCCTGCTCCGGATCGATTTGCGGCTTAACGCCAAGTCTTTGAATAATGGATTGTTGTAAGCTCATAGTTACCTTCCTAATTAGCGGCAAAACCGATCGAAAGCGTCTGTCAGATCGGCTGCAATGTCCGATGCGGAACGATTTTCGATCTGGTGGCGCTCGATAAAGTGTACTAGCTCTCCATCCTTCAACAAAGCGATTGAAGGGGAAGATGGCGGATATGGAGCGAAAAACTCACGAGCTTTTGCTGTTGCTTCTTTATCTTGTCCTGCAAATACAGTGTATAAATGATCAGGAGTAATATCGTGTTGAAGCGCATCAGCCACGCCTGGACGGCATTGGCCTGCTGCACATCCGCAAACGGAATTGATAACAACAAGCGCCGTACCTTTTGCATTTGGCAATTTTTCTTCTACTTCTTCAGGTGTGCGAAGCTCCTGAATACCAATTCGAGTAAGATCGTCTCTCATAGGCTGCACCATATCTAACATGTATCGTTCGAATGACATCGACATCGAAACACACTCCTTTAATTACTTTATTTTAGCTACTATTATACCTTCCGTAGTCAAAATAAAGCAACCGGAGCGCTCGCACTCCGGCTGTTCTTTTTCAGCTTAAACAGGAGCGTCTTTCGGCTTGTCCAAACCAAATGCCGCATTTTTGTCAGGATGAGTAAATATTCCTCCTTGCGGCTGAAGGCCCTCCTCAAAAATATCTCGATTTTCAGCGGTTAGAAAACCTACATCCTTAAAAGGATGCACCCATTCATCGCCAGCCATTACAGCTGGATCTGTTTCCTCGCTCCACTGCGACAATGGTGAATCCGGAGACTCATATTCATGATCGCCTATAACGATGCCGTGTGAGTTCACAAACGGCGCACGGCTTCCTCGCCCTTCGCGAAACTGAGGCAGAAATTCGATTTCAAAAGGATCTAAAGCGGGATCATCTTTAAGCATTTCATCTTCATTCTTGTGCTCATGATCTGGCATATGAACACCTCCGCACTAAATTGAAGGACGATTAGGTCCATCAAGCTTTTTGTCAAAACCAGCGGATTCGGGTGATTTGCTGTCAGCAGCCGTATTATTTTTTGCCTGCTTTGCTTGCTCAGCCGAACGACCTTTTTCCTCATTATGCTGCGTCATTGTGAGCGCTCCTCTCGTCATAAAATGTAACCGCAATTGCCGGTTATCTTTCAGAGGTAGTATGCTCAGCTGGCGCTTTCCTTATAAATCCTGAGATAAACGAACCATATCAACAACCTGTATTCCGTTCTCATAAATCGCTTCCGGATAATGTCTAACAAAGAAGTCTCGGTCAATACTCGTCATTCGAAAGCCGCATTTCTGATACAATGCAAGCTGGCTGACCCCTGAATTGCCCGTTCCAATTTCAATCGTTTTGTAGCCTAGAAGCTTTGCATATGAAATCGCATAAAGTACCATTTGCTTTCCAAGCCCTTGGCCTTGCTTTGACTCCGCTACTGCTACATTTACGATCTCGATCGTCTCGGGCCTTGTTGGCAGCAGTACAAATACTGCAATAATTTCATTGCTTATAACACCTACAAAAACTTCCCCGCGTTTTATGTATTCTTCTACGAGCTTAATCGAAGGATCTGCTAACAAGAGCAGTTCCATTGGGGGTTGTTCGTTTGCTAACAACTTACGCATTTCCATTTCCACTCTAATAAGCTCCTTCATTCAACTCGCGCGTTCCTCCGGCACTGTGAAAGTAACGATAAACGCTGTACCTTCACCTTCCTTCGACTCAACGTCAATCCGGCCATTATGGCGCTCAGCGATGCTTAGGCATAACGGCAGGCCAAGCCCTGTTCCTTGCGTCTTCGTCGAGAAAAAAGGCTCGAACAAATGCTGCATTTGCTCTGGAGGTATACCGACACCCTGATCGGCAATCCGCAGCTCAATTTTATTTCCATTATTACGAGTACTAATATGTAATGAGCCCTTATTGCCCATAGCTTCCATTCCGTTACGGGCAATATTAAGAAATAGCTGCTTAATTTCTCTGTCGTTCATCATAATTAAAGGTATATCTTCGCAAAGGCTCACTTCAATAGATTGGCCTCGCAAATTCGCATCCGCACTAAGCAGAGGTATAAGTTCATTAACAACATCATGCAGGGAAGTCAGCTCCATGGCTAGTTCCCTATTTTGAGCAAGCGATAGAAAATCACTAATAATCATATTCGCACGATCCAGCTCATCGATCACAATCTGAAAGTATTCCTCTTGATTTTTTGGACTGCGCTCCTGAATCAATTGGACAAAGCCGCGAATAACCGCCATCGGATTGCGTATTTCATGAGTGATGCTTGCAGCCATTTGACCTATCAGGCTTAATCGTTCCATTCGCCCAACCTCACTCTGAAGTTGACGAAGCTCCGTTACATCTTGAACGATAAGTGATGCGCCTGCATTTTCAGCATTAACCGATGTACGCATCGAAATCGTCGACAAGAGCAGCATTTTATCGCCGCTAACGTACGGAACGAGTGTGTTCTTCCAGCCGTTTAACGCCTGAGAAAGCAGCTTTATGCAGACATCGCCATGTCCGTCCTGAAAAATAAGCGGGAAGGCTACGCCTAGCAAGTCCTTCACTTCCGAATCCTTTGAAGGAAGACTGAGAACTGTTTTGGCTATATCATTAAAATGTGTGATTTTCCCTTCACGATCAACAATGACTACCCCAAATGAAGTCTCATCTATAAATTGCTGAAGCTTCTCCACTTCATTGCTATAATTAACCGACATTCGTTTCACTTCATCATAGAGCTGCTGCTTCTCTTTAACATTTTCGATCATAAAGATAGAGAGCCAGGTTGCCATTAATGATGCACAAACAGAGATCAACTGCACGTAAATCATCACATTCGACCACCAAATACCATTAAATAACATAATTCCAGTAACGGAAATAATGTAGTATAGGATCAAAATGGACATGATCACTAAGCCCCTGCGTTTTTTCTGTTCTTTGCCTAAAACAGAGGTACGCTGGAAAGATGGAATCGCATACAACATCAGCGGGACAAAACCAATGACAAAAATGATAAAGTTAATGACTTCCAAGCTGCCTTCGAGCATAGATACTCTTACTGCAATGTAGATGACGGTTAAGACGGCTAATGTTGGCACGCCTCCATAGAGAGAACCTATTACATAAGGAATGAGACGAAAATCGACTTCATAACCTAATAAATCAGGAGCAGTCACCATACACAATACCATCGATCCACCGCAAAATAGGCTCATGAAAATAGGTATTCCCTTCCATCTTTGGTCTTTATCATACCAAAGCTGAAAGGCGAAAACAGGCAATAAGGACACAATGAATTGTAAGAGCAATTCCTTTAACACAGACGTCACGTCCGATCCCCCTACTACACTCTGAATCTATTCCATATTATGTTTTTTACGTAGCTTTGTATTTGAATCAATCTATTAATCCGATTAAAACATAAAATACCTCTATTTACAATTGTTCTTCTAACCAATCAATTAGCTCTTGAACAGCCTCTTTCCCCTCCAAGTCATTGTGCAACTCATGATACCCGCCATCCCAGCGTCTAAAATAACATTGGTCTCCGATTCGCTCAGCAACAAGCGCGCTTGCTTCAAAGGATGTTACGCGATCAGAAGTGCCATGCATAAGCAGCAGTGGAACCTGCAGGCTGGATGCATGAGCGATCGCCCACTCGCCGGCAGCGGTAATCTCCATATAGGTTTGGAGTGTAATTTTGGTATGACATAACGGATCTTCCACGATTGGCGCAGCAAGGTCATAACCAGGACGAAATAAATCGGCAGGATTTAAGCCAGTAGATTGGTGCATCTTCGGGACAACCGCTGCCAATTTGCGTCCAAACCACTCCACAGCTGGATGCGGTTTGAATGCAAGCTGAAGCCAAGGGCTTGTCAGTATGAGTCCACGAATTGGAGGCTGAAGTCGCAGCGCACAATTAAGCGCCACATTGCCGCCCATACTGTGGCCGTATAAGAAGATCGGCGTTCCCGGGTGCCGTTTGCCAGCCTCTTCAATCATAAGCGCTGCATCGCTTACAGCTGCGCCAAGTGAATGCAGATGCCCCCGTTTGCCTGAAGAGCGGCCATGGCCTTGCTGATCCAGCGCTATAAGTACAAAGCCAGCAGCAGTAAGCTGAGCAGCTACATGTCCATAACGATCGCCATGCTCCCCCATCCCGTGTACGAGACAGACGACAGCTTTTGTCTCTATCGTTTCTGACTTCCATTCCCGCAAAAATATTTGCGACCCCTTAGCGCCAGTTATGACCCATTCATCTCGCAGCATTCAAACGCCGCCTTTCTTTTGTGGTATTATAATACTACTAATAATATAGCAGGTGGAAAGCGATGCAATATGATGCAATTGTAATTGGTGGAGGCTCCGCAGGACTAATGGCGGGTATTGCTGCAAGCAAGGAAGGCGCTAAAGTGCTTCTCCTAGACAAAGGCGATAAATTAGGACGCAAGCTCGGCATATCCGGCGGCGGCCGATGCAATGTAACGAATAATAAAGAACTGGATGAGCTGATCAAGCATATTCCCGGCAATGGGCGTTTTCTTCACAGTACCTTCTCCAATTTCAACAATAAGGATATTATCGCCTTTTTTGAGAACCTTGGCATTGCTTTAAAGGAAGAGGATAACGGGCGCATGTTCCCCGTATCAAATAGAGCTAAAACGGTGGTAGATACGCTTGTTAACCAGGTACGCAAACAAGGTGTCAAAATCATACTGAACGCTCCTGTCGATCATATCATGTATGACAATGGAAGGGTCACAGGCGTGCGTACAAAAGCTGGTGAAACATTCCGTGCCCGCAGTGTCATTGTAGCTTCCGGCGGCAAGTCCGTGCCCCAGACCGGCTCAACCGGCGACGGTTATGCATGGGCAGAAAAAGCCGGACATACGATAACTGAGCTTTTTCCAACTGAGGTTCCGCTTACGTCTAATGAGCCCTTCATTGTAAGCAAGGAGCTGCAAGGGCTATCTCTGAGAGACGTTGCGCTGTCGGTTTGGAACCCGAAAGGGAAGCAGATTATTGAACATCAAGGCGATATGCTATTTACGCATTTCGGTATTTCCGGACCTATTGTGCTAAGATGCAGTCAATTTGTAGTGAAAGCTCTTAAGCAATTTAAGACGGGCAATATTGAGGTTGCGATTGACTTAGTGCCTGATAAAAGCAAAGACGAGGTCTATAAGGAAACGCTAAGACTTTCCGAGCTTGAACCGAAAAAAACGATTAAAAATGTCCTTAAAGGTTATTTGCCGGAAAAAATGATACCCATCTTGCTTCAAAAGGCAGGTTTGCCGGATAGCCTTACTTATGACAATATTCCAAAACAGGACTGGATAGCCCTTTCGCTGCTGATCAAACATTTTCCGATTAGAGTGTATGGCTCTTTATCCATTGAAGATGCTTTCGTAACCGGCGGAGGCATTCAGTTAAAGGAAATCGATCCAAAGACGATGCAATCCAAGCTCATGAGCGGTTTGTTTTTTTGCGGAGAAATATTGGATATTCATGGCTACACCGGAGGCTACAACATTACTGCGGCTTTCTCCACAGGCTATACGGCAGGACTTAATGCTGTCATTCAGTAAGGATATAAAAAGGCTGTCAAACGTCGTTAAACGTTGTGACAGCCTTTTTTTATTGCAATTATGTACGTGAAGTACGGCTAAATTCGAACATCTCCTGAAAAATGATCATACGTCCCGGGATCAGGAAGAAATTCCTCGGAATAATCCGCAGCTTCATCCCGATTGTGCAGCTCCTCAGCATCATGGCCTTGTCCATCGGTTGCAGCCCAGTCCTCATTCACAAGATGTGCCGGAATTGCAATCGCATCAAGCGAGTATGCAGTGCCGGTAACTGCGTCGGCATCGATACTTGCTTGCTCGACGAGCTGACCGCCATGTGATTGTGCAATTTCGAGTGCTGAAGTTAGATCGCTTCCTTCTAAATGAACATGCATACTGCTTCCTTCATGAAGAACCGTCTCATATCCGAGCTCCCTCAGCGTCTCGCAAGCAAGAGCCGCACTTTGAGCATCGTTAAAATCAAACAATAAGGCTGAGTTCGTAGACAATAGCGATCATCCTTTCTAACGTTTTGTTTAACATGCCCTATTCATACAAAATCATGTAAAAAAAGAATACGGCAAGGCGTCATGATATATAATTACAAATAACTATTTTATTATGTTATGTTTTGTGACATAATCATTACATAAGTGTGCAGCTAGGCTATTGATAAGGAGGATGTCATCGATGAACCATTTATTTTATTTACTTTCAGATCCTATGCTTATCGTCGAGTGGGACGAATCCCGTTGGTCTATTGTAGACGTCAATCAAGCTTTTGCAGCTTTTTCCGGTTTTAAGAAATCAGATCTTATGCTCCTCGATCCAGCTACTATTATATCGACGGATGAGACAACTCTCTCCTTTGATGAAGCCGTACATCAACTTGCTGATGAGCAAGCCCTATCACCGCTTCTTGAATGCAAACTTGTCACGAAGTCATCGACTCCTGCAGATATACGTTTGTCCTGCCGCAAGCTCCAGCTCGAAGACCGCATTGTTTATGTCATCATTTGCAAGGATTTACGGGAAGCCAAATGGATTGACGAATATATTTTGCATCATAAAATAATGGTATCTGCTGTTGTGAATGAGCGCTATAACATTATGAGCTTTAAGCATTATTATGCTCCTGTACAGCAGCCCTCCTCTTCCTATTTGAACAAATCCATATTTGAGCTTGTTCCAGACCATGAACGAAGCAAGCTTAAGCGGGTATTAGAATATGCGAAAAACAACCGAACGGCTGAATCCGTGGACTTTCATCTTAAGCTTGGGGATCGTTGCTATAATGCTGATGCGGTTGTTCAGCCGTTTTACAATGGCAATCGGACCTTAAAAAACTTTGTTGTCATATTAACCAGCCTTCATATGAATAATCAGGATGAGGACCCCTCCTACAAGCTTCGTATGCTTATGCTCAGTAAAAATATATCCGTCACTTCACTCGCTCAGTCAACGCTTATCTCTCTTACGACCATTTCCAAAATTCGCAATGGGAAAATAAAAAAGCCCCAGCGTCTAACGGCAGAATTGATCGCCGGAGAGTTGGGTGTTAGGCCCGAAATGATATGGAGCAGCTATAAACGATAATAGCTGCTCCACGTTTTATTTAAAGCTTGAATTTTTGAGCCACTTCGTTCATTTCCATTGCAAATACACTTAAGCCTTTAGCTGATGATGATATTTCCTCTGCTGACGCATACTGCACTTCCGAGAATGCAGAAACTTCGCCGGCAATAGCGGAGTTTCTAGAGGCAATTCCTGTCATTTGGGAAATGGATGAATTGACCTCCCGTGCACTTGCTGCCAGCTGCTCCGAGGAGGATGCTGCCTCCTGAATTTTTTCAAGCACATCTCTTGAAGCATGTGCGATTTGAATGAATGCATCTCCCGCATCTGTTATGCTTGCCAGTCCTTCTATTGATTCAGCTTCACTCATTCTCATAGCCTTCACGGCAGTTTCTGTATCATTCTGAATTTCATTGATCAAATCTTTAATTCTCACCACAGATTCCGCTGACTGTGTTTAGAGCTTGCGCACTTCTTCCGCTACAACCGCGAAGCCTCTCCCATGCTCTCCCGCTCTTGCCGCCTCAATCGCAGCGTTCAGCGCCAGCAGATTTGTCTGCTTTGAAATATTTCCAATCAGCTCAGATATGGTTCATTTCGGATGTGCGCTGCGAGCTGCTGTACTTGCTGAGTTGACTGGCGTACTGCCATATCAATCAACGTCATCTTGTTAACCACCGTCTCGATTAACTCGCCGCCCGTCCGTGAACGATCTACAGCAGCGACTGACAGCTCAGATACATAGGAACTTGATAGCAAGACCGCTAATGATTTCAATGTTGTTCTGCTTATGTATATCCCCGCTAACGTTTACCGCTCTATCTGCTCCTTCACGATAGAATGTTAGTTTAAATGTTTTAATAAAAGGCACTTTTCTGAATCACTGGTCCAAAAAAAAAGAAAGGACCGTCACCCTCAATTCGAGGATAACAGTCCCTTCTATTGTGTACGACTAGCCGCGATAAGGCGCTAGCGCCTCATTCAAGCCTTTTGTTTGCTCATAAACCTGCTGGTACACTTTGAAAATGCCTGCATAAGCAGCAACCGCTTCAGGCTGCGGCGAATACGAATCTGCATGCTTAACGAATTTATTTGCACAGGACTCCAAGCTATCAAACCAGCCTGCACCATATGCAGCTAGCATCGCAGCGCCTAAACCAGGTCCTTGCTCATTCTCTAATGCGACAACCTTTGCATCAAAAATATCAGCCTGCATTTGCAGCCATACTGGGTTTTGCGCGCCGCCGCCGATCGAAATGATCGTATCGACCGTCTTGCCGGCGCGTCTAAACATATCGACTGACTCATTAAGGGAGAAAGTAATGCCTTCCATCACCGCACGTGCAAAATGAATGCGTTCATGTGAGCCGTCAACGCCGATAAAGCTTGCACGAATGAGCGGATCCGCATGTGGGGTGCGTTCGCCAACGAGATATGGCGTGAACACCAGTCCGCCAGCTCCCGGCTTCACTGCACCTACACCTTCGAGCAATTGATCAAAGGATTCATTTGGAGCGAATGTTTTCTTAAACCAGCTTAAGCTGTAGCCAGCAGCAAGCGTAACACCCATTGCATAAAACGAGTCCTCTTTGCCGTGATTAAAGAAATGCACCTTGCCTGCAAAATCCTTCGTCTTGTCATTCTCGTAAGAGAGAATAACGCCGGAAGTACCAATGCTGCAAAGCGTTAACCCTTCGGATAAAATGCCTGAGCCAATCGCCCCGCATGCATTATCCGCTCCACCCGCGAACACCTTCGTCGTGCCTGGCAGCCCCGTGCTGTCAGCATACTGCGGCAGCAGCGTACCTACGAGTCCATGCGACTCAACAAGCGGTGGACAAAATTGTGCCGGAATTCCAAACGCTTCAAGCACTTCTTCGCTCCATGCTTTGCCAGCCACATCAAGAAGAAGCGTTCCCGCCGCATCGGAATAATCCATATGAAGCTCGCCTGTTAAGCGGTAGCGAAGATAATCCTTCGGCAGAAGGAACAGCTTTGCCTTTGCGAAGGCATCCGGCTCGTTCTCGCGAACCCATAAAATTTTCGGAAGCGTAAAGCCCTCCAAAGCTGGATTGCGAGTAATGCTAAGCAGCTTGTCTCCAAGCGTGCGTTCGATTTCACGGCATTGCCCCGTTGTACGCGTATCATTCCATAAGATAGCGTTGCGAACAGGATTTCCTTCACCGTCCAGCAGTACAAGTCCGTGCATTTGACCGGAGAAGCTAATCCCTTCAATTGACTGGGCATCGATGCCTGCTGTTGATGTCAATTCACGCAAAGCCTCAACTGTACCTTCTACCCAATCATCTGCCCGCTGCTCGCTCCAACCGGAGTAAGCATGAAACAGCGGGTAGCTGCGGGAGACTTCCCCAGCTACCGTGCCATCACGGTCAACAAGCAGCACTTTAACGGCGCTCGTTCCTAAATCTATACCGATTACATAGCTCATTTGTCAGAGTCCTCCCGACTTAAACGCTAAAAATAACTTCGCTCAACATAAGGCGGATTCGTTCTTGACGTCCGGACTCATTTTTAATTGGATTGTTTTGAAGCGCATATTGCTCAAGTGAAGCAAGCGTTGCTTTGCCAGACACGATATCCGCGCCGATGCCTTCTTTAAAGCTGCGGTAACGGTTGTCAACGATGTTGTCGAGAATTTTCTCTTCCGTCAATTTGGCAGCTGCTTTCAAGCCCCAAGCGAAGCTGTCCATACCAGCAATGTGAGCAAGGAACAGATCATCCGTTTCGAACGATGCACGGCGAACCTTCGCATCGAAGTTAACGCCGCCGCGGCCAATACCGCCAGCTTTCAATACTTCAAACATCGTTAGTGTAGTTGAATATAGATCGGTTGGGAATTCATCTGTATCCCATCCAAGAAGCAGGTCGCCTTGGTTCGCATCAAGCGATCCAAGCATGCCGTTAATTGCAGCCGTACGAATCTCGTGCTCGAACGTATGACCAGCAAGCGTAGCATGGTTCGCTTCAAGGTTAAGTTTGAAATGATCCTTCAAGCCGTATTTTTGCAGGAATGAAATCGTTGTTGCTGCGTCATAGTCGTACTGATGTTTAGTTGGCTCTTTTGGTTTTGGCTCGATCAGGAATTGCGCGTCGAAGCCAATTTCCTTCGCGTAAGCGATTGCCATATGATACAAGCGTGCTAGGTTATCAAGCTCAAAGCCCATGTCCGTGTTAAGAAGTGTTTCGTAACCTTCGCGGCCGCCCCAGAAAACATAGTTTTCCGCACCAAGCTCTTTACCCACTTCAAGACCTTTTTTGAGCTGCGCACCAGCATAAGCATAAACGTCAGCATTGCAAGTTGTGCCAGCGCCATGAACAAAACGCGGATTTGTGAACATATTAACAGTGTTCCAAAGCAGCTTTTTACCGGAGGATTTCATGTTGTCCTTCAATAAAGCTACGATGACATCAAGATTTTTGTTCGTTTCTTGCAGCGTTTCGCCTTCAGGTGCAATGTCCACATCGTGGAAAGCAAAGAAAGGAATATTCAATTTAGTCATGAATTCAAAGTTAGCTTCAACACGCGCTTTCGAGCGGTCAAGGCCTGTATATTGATCCCAGCCGCGAACCATAGTAGCTGATCCGAATGGGTCCGAACCATTCGCATTAAATGTATGCCAGTAAGCAACTGCGAAGCGAAGATGCTCTTCCATCGTTTTGCCCATAATAACTTGGCTTGGATCGTAATGTTTGAATGCAAGCGGATTGTCTGAGCCCTTACCTTCAAATTGGATTGTGTTAATATTTTTAAAATAAGTCA
Source organism: Paenibacillus sp. 01T424 (assembly GCF_056398745.1). NCBI lineage: Bacteria > Bacillati > Bacillota > Bacilli > Caryophanales > Paenibacillaceae > Paenibacillus > Paenibacillus sp. 01T424. The sequence goes on from NZ_JBFTPZ010000050.1 coordinate 43,714, forward strand.
TCGTAATCAAAATCCTCCTTCATGGATTAGAAGTTTATGATAGTGCTTACATAAAGAATAACATGCCTCCACTTAGTTTGTCTATTAAACAAACTAAGTTTTTGTGTTAAAATAAATGCAGTACTTATTTGGCTTAGCTGTCTCAAAATCCGCATCCCCATCTAGTAGGCTCTAGATTAGGCTTTTCATGATACAATAATAAATATTTTCATTTGGACGGAGGCATTCTTTTTTGAAAAGGAAACCAACAGGCGACTTAGCGCTCATCAAAAAAATAAATACAGCCATCGTGCTTGAAGCGGTGCTTGGTTATGCCCCGCTCTCTCGAGCTCAAATATCGGAGTTGACCGGATTAAACAAGGCGACTGTTTCCAGTCTCGTTCAGGATTTGATCGACACCCATCTCGTCGTTGAGAATGGTCCCGGACTATCCAGCGGCGGGCGCAAACCTGTCATGCTGCTCTTTAATGGTACGGCTGGTTATGCTGTCGGCATCGATCTTGGTGTCAATTATATTCGCGGCCTGCTCGTAGACCTCGAAGGCAATGTGATTGCAGAGCAGCAGCGCAGTCTGAAGCAGCAGGATGCTGATCATGTCATTGGGCAGTTAATTTCATGTATTGAGCTGCTTATTAATGATGCGCCGGAGAGCTCGTACGGGATTGTCGGAATCGGCGTCGGCGTACCAGGTATCGTGGATGACAATGGCACGATTCTTTTTGCACCAAACTTAAAATGGCGGCAAGTTGAGCTGCAGCGGCAGCTCGAAGAGCGCTTCAACCTTCCCGTTACGATAGACAATGAAGCGAATGCGGGCGCGCAAGGAGAGCAGAAATACGGGGCAGGACGAGGCATCGCCAACCAAATTTATGTCAGCGTCGGGATCGGTATTGGAACAGGCATTATTTTGAACAAGGAATTATATAAGGGCGCATCAGGATTCTCAGGTGAGCTCGGCCATCTCTCGATTGAGTATGATGGCAAACCTTGCAGCTGCGGCAATCGGGGCTGTTGGGAGCTATATGCTTCGGAGAATGCTTTGCTTGAGAGTACAGCATCGTTAGGCTTTAAGAACTTGGAAGATCTGCTGCTTGCTGCAACAGCTGGAGATGAACGCGTTATTGCGCATATACTCTCGATTGGCGATTATTTGGGCGCAGGCATTGCTAATATCGTCAACGTATTTAATCCTGACGTTGTCATTATTGGCAACCGTATGAGCCGTGCTGCTCAGTGGCTGGAGCCAGCCGTACAAGCTGCCGTCGATCAGCGCACACTATCGTATCATCGCGAACGTATGCGAATATTGTTTGCAGAGCTTCAAGAGCAGTCAGCTGTACGCGGCGCGGCATATTACGCGATTAGCACATTTTTCACGAAGATTAAGAGCGGGCAGTAGCTTCGTTATGCATTGCTGAACATTGCTAAACAAAATGTTTTTTTCTCATGGCCTGCAGCAGACTAACTCTGATGCAGGCTTTTATTAACAGGACAGCATAAAAATAATATTCACCCGGCTTGATCAGCTCCTTTTCACCCCCTCTTTATTTCTCTTTGCACGATACCTCTTGGAAATTATGAAGTGCTCACATTTAGGTTTAGTACGGCTACCTAGGTTATTGTACGGCTGTAACTTTGATCAGTATTTTTAATCAGTAATGGTACTCAGTAATGTTACTCATTAGTATTGATCAGTATTTTTATTAAGTATTTTCATTCAGTATTGTTAATCAGTTAATAGCTTCGATTTAATACCATCTTCTTTTAGATTGATGTTTAAATAGGCATTTGATTAATTTATAAGTTAATTACAAAATATTAAAATTAATTATTCATTGACAATCCGGTCTAATATTCATTAAAATCAATAATATAAGCATATATTATTAACTTTTAAATTAATATAATGGAGGAATGAAAAATGGAACAKCAGCAAATCCCTCGCCCTGAATACCCAAGACCTCAGTTTACTCGAAATTCATGGCTCAATTTAAATGGTGAATGGCAATTCGAAATGGATCCTGGAAAAAGTGGTATCTCGCGCGGATTAAACCAAGACGAGCAAAAGCTAACTCAACGCATCATCGTCCCCTTTTGTCCAGAAAGCCGGCTGTCAGGCATTGGGCATACAGATTTCATTCCAGCCGTTTGGTACAAACGAAGCTTCAAGCTTCCTGACAACTGGAACGGCGGACATACATTATTGCATTTTGGAGCGGTAGACTACGAGGCTCAGGTGTGGGTTAATGGCAAACATGTAGGAAAGCATCGAGGCGGTTACAGTTCTTTCTCATTCAATATTACAGATTCCCTCCAGCAAGGTGAAAATGTGGTTACCGTATATGCCGAGGATGATACTCGCTCTGGCTTACAACCGCGCGGCAAGCAGAGCGGTACCTACCATTCACAAGGCTGCGACTATACCCGCACGACTGGCATATGGCAAACAGTTTGGCTTGAGCATGTGTCGGAAACATATATAGAATCCTGCCGTTTCGTTCCAGACCCGGAGAACAGCTGCCTGCACGTAACTGCCAAGCTGTCTGGAAACACAAATGATGTACAATTCCGCTGTAATGCGCTGCTCGATGGCCTTTCGGTAGGAAAACAAACGGCAAATGCCGGCTCAATGACCGTTTCATTAACGCTGCCCCTCTCCAAAATCAAATTATGGAACACCGATTCACCTTTTCTTTATGATCTGGAGCTTGAGCTCATTCGAGATGGCGAAGTATTGGACTCAGCTTCTTCATATTTCGGTTTGCGTTCCATTCAATTGGATGGCAAGGCGTTCCGTATTAATGGCAAATCCGTATTCCAACGGCTCGTTCTTGATCAAGGCTTTTATCCTGAAGGCATTTATACAGCACCCACTGACGATGATTTAAAACAAGATATTGAAATGTCGCTCGCACTTGGTTTTAACGGTGCAAGATTGCATGAGAAAATGTTCGAGCCTAGATTCCTATATTGGGCAGATAAGCTTGGATATTTGGTGTGGGGAGAGCATGCTAACTGGGGTCTCGATATATCAACAGCTGCCAGCCTTGCTCAATTTCTACCGGAATGGATTGAGGGTGTGGAACGAGACTTCAACCATCCAAGCTTGATCGGATGGTGCCCATTTAATGAAACTTGGGACTCATCGCGCGGTACTCGTCAAGATAATGATGTACTTCGCGTCGTTTATGAAACGACTAAAGCTATTGATCCAACGCGACCGGTCATCGACACAAGCGGCAACTTCCATGTTGTAACGGACATTTTTGATGTTCACGATTATGATCAGAATCCTGTTACATTCAGGGAACGTTATCAGCCGTTTGCCGAGAAAGGCGAGGCGTGGGTCTCCTTCCCCGATAGACAAAGCTATAACGGCCAACCTTATTTCGTCAGTGAGTATGGCGGAATTTGGTGGAATCCCAAACAGTCCGATGAGAAAAGCTGGGGCTACGGGGATCGTCCACAAAGCGTCGAGCAATTTATTGAAAGATATGACGGCTTGACCAGTACTCTTCTTGAGAATCCTAATATGTTCGGGTTCTGTTATACACAGCTTTATGACGTGGAACAAGAAGTGAATGGACTTTATACTTACGATCGACAACCGAAGTTTGATGTTGAACGAATTAAAGCGATCAACAGCAAAAAAGCAGCTATCGAGGATTAGTGCTCATTAGTCTCAAACAAAAAATAGGCATGCTGCGATGGCAGCATGCCTGTTTTTATTGCTTTTCTACTTACAATTGACCTAATAACCCGCTCCATTATTGAACGCGATGTACGCCAACAATATCTAATGTTTGTCCATCGATCGTTATGTCTACTGATTTCGTTTTCACTGTGCCATTATTATAGTAAGCAGAGAATATGAATGTTAAGGTGCCTTTAGCAAGCTTTGTGAATGATGCATCCCAAAGTTCACCGTGCCAGCTGGTTTGCCCTGTGTTTAATGCGGTTAGAGACGTTTCGTAAGTACGCATACGCACCTCTACCCGATCCGCTTTTGTAGCCGTGCCTGTAATGGTTGTATCTGCCTCCAGTATAAATTTCTCTCCCGCCCAAAATACCGAATAACCGCGCGGCGAATTCTCATCTCCTGATTGTTTTAAATTAAARGCCTTACGATGCTGATCCCATAGCTCCGTATGCCGTACATAACCATTGACATGTAGCGGCAGCACCTGCAACGTTTTGGTCACGCTAACCGGCTCAGCTATACCGTCGCTAACCGTAAGCTTCATGCTCCAAAGTCCTACCGTTGTTAACCTCAGTGAAGGCCCTTTTACCGGATAGTTTGGACCATTAACGGTATAGAAATAGCTGTTCTTCACGCCGAGCGGACTTGTCAGCTCATAAACAATCGTAAGCGTATTGCCATCAGCATCTGTCACATTCGATAGAAAAGTTGTCATGTCTCTTTCATATACAGGTTTGGGCGTCCAATCAAAGTCAGCCGTCGGAGGTCGATTGGTAACGAAATAAATATATTCATAATGCCCTTCATTGCCGGCAACGTCATAATCGATTACGGTAAGACGATATGCTTGTCCAAAAATCAACCCAACAACTTTGTATGATTGCTTAGAAAGTGCTAAAGGAATGCTGTATTCCGTTTTACCGTCACCATTTAAATCAATATTCGTCACACTGCCGTCCGCGTTCACTTTTTGCAAATAGAAGGTGCGAGCAGCATGTCCCGAGGAAGGCTCGGCATCATAGAAGGTATTGAACTGAACCGTTACGGCCGTAGGTTCAACAGTTAGCTGTTCATTCACATCTGCTGGTTTAACCGTATCGACAAAGAAAAAACCGTTGCTTGAATACGGTCCCCATAAATAGCTGTCGTTCGCTCTCGCTCTCCAGTAATGCAGCCCCTCAGCTAACGCAGGTGTTGTGTAATTAGCAGCAGCCAAAGCAGAGTTCGTGTCCACTACCATAACACCGCTCGATGCTTTGAACACCTCATAGTCTATCGCTTTAATGGGGTGGTTCTCTGGATCAATCGTAAACGCGTGCAGCTGTGGACGATTTGAGTTTGTATAAATAGGATTATTAGCATCAAGCCCGTTAAATGAAAGTAAATAGGTTTGCGGCGGGAGATCCAGCACAAAATATTTAATATTACTTAAATTAGACCATACCCCTGCTGAATAAACCTGCCCTTGCACCTTAACGAAGCGACCAGGAACGATGCTTTCCTCAAGCATAGGATACGTAAGTGCATTTCCTTCATGCTCAATATACAAGGCCGTTTCATTGTTATCGACATACGTTAGCATTAGTCGATATTGCTCTTGTGGATCGTTCTGAGCATCATAATATGTCCATCGAATCGTCGGTTCTTTTATCAGCACTGTTGGTGTTGTTGGGGTTGTTCCAGCTGGAACCGTAATGGTCATAACAGGCTTCGTTTGGTTAACTGGCGGTATTCCTTCTTTATAGACAATCGTTTGCCCCCAATATGACCAAGCGCCATGAATATCTCGTACTTGCTCCTGTATGATCAACTCCACACCAGGACGATTATAGTACTCTCGTTTCCCGACTGTCCATGTGGTTTGGTCAGCCCACCGTGTACGGAATAACTTGTCTGATAAAATATGAGCAATATCAGGATCATAAGAGGTATCAAATGTTTCATAATCTAGTGCTTCACCTTCTGAAAAAACCTTGCCTGTAAACCTAACATCCGGCTGCGCGACCGGTCGTCGATGTACATAAAGCAGTTTTTTAACAGGCTCTGACCATTTGCTATAAGCAGAAAGACCAGGGTTGTCTTTAACTCGGAAGGTAATTTCATATACCCCAGGTTTCTCTAGCGCGTTTATGGTTGATCCATACGTTTTTCCGCTACGAATGCTCAACCCTTCTGGATTTTCAAAGAAGTTTGGATTATGGCTGTAGCTCCACTCTTCTGCTCCCATTGGATCTTTTTCAACGTCATTGAACAGTTTTTCATAAGAGATCGGATCATTGACGAGAACGGAATCATAGGTTTGTTCGGTGTAGGTGTCACCATAGTTCGTTTTCTTCACATTAGAGAATACAGCGTTGGATTGCCCAAGTGACATTAATCCCGCGTTGCCTCTTGTATACGTACCATCGGCAACCTCTAGTACTTTCACATAATTCACGTATACGCGCTGAATACCATTAACCGATTCTACTTTAATCGGATACGTGTTAAATGCAGTTCGTGTCATAGGTGCAGATTGCAATAACGTTTTCGCACCATTGACCACACGGAATAGCGACAGGGTGTTCTTGCTCCACTCCATAGCATACATATTCTTCTCATTCTGAATCTGAAAAGCAGCTCCGATAACCTTGTCGTTTCTTAAATCACTTACATTCGCATGAAATTCTAAGGCGTAGTTTTTCATAGAGCTTCCTGCATCATAGAGCAGTCCGCCCCAATCGTCGCTCGTAATTTCAACGGTATTTGCATCTATTTCCTTTAATGTTCCATTAGCGTTAGCTGAAACAAAAGGCATGACATTTTTTTCGTAAAAAACATAAATGGAGCCATCGGGTAAAATAGGGGTTGATGTTCCTGATTGCTTTTGATTATTTCCTGGTTCTGGTCCGGAATATGGCGTCTGGGCAATGACACTATTGGTTGTTGCGTTATACAGCGTGGCCCATATTTTTTTAGGTGCATCGGGATCACCCCAAGAGCTTCCCACACCCATAAACGATGGATAAATAATCTGATCGTATTGATTGATAAATATTTTACCAAGGTTTGCACCATAATCTACACCTTGAAAACCGCCGTGTTGGTCTCCATAGTAATTGAAAAATGCATTATACGATTCGTGCGTTCTACCTTGGGAATACGTCAATAAATTGGAAAATACGATTGGATTTGCATTGGGTGCTACATCTGAATAACCTAATGGATGTGAACTTTCGTAACTGACAATCCTTCTTCCAAAAGCACTCTTAAATATTTCTTCACCGTAATAGTTAGTACCGCTCTCAATTGCCTCAAACATAGTAGTACCTGTTTTACTGCTACCCATGGACACATAATTTACATATACAAATCTTTTTGAATCAGATATGGAAGCCGCAGATAGTCCAATTGCACCCCCTACAGTAACGG